>CAYRCA010000173.1:0-8180 GCA_964422565.1 uncultured Acidobacteriota bacterium
CTTTCCCGCCTGGGTTTCCCCCACGGCGATTCCGGTTCGCTCCACGAACCGGCGCAGGGCCTCGGTCGCCTCGCTGTAGATGACTCCCCCGCCGGCGATGACGAGAGGTCGGCGGGCGCGCCGCAGCCACTCCAGGGCCTTCGCCAGACGCTCGCGATCGGCGGGAGCGCGGGCCACGTGCCAGACCCGCTTCTCGAACAACTCCTCGGGGAAATCCCAAGCCTCCGTCTGAACGTCCTGCGGCAACGCGATCGTCACCGCCCCCGTCTGCGAGGGGGAGGTAAGAACGCGCATCGCCTCCGGCTGGGAGAAGGGCAGTTGATCGGGCCGGTTGATCCGGTCCCAGTAACGCGACACCGGCTTGAAGACGTCGTTGACCGAGATATCCTGGCTCTGGTCCGACTCGAGCTGCTGCAGAACCGGTGCCACGTTGCGACGGGCGAAGATGTCGCCGGGCAAGAGAAGCACCGGAATGCGGTTGATCGTCGCCGTCGCAGCCCCGGTCACCATGTTGGTCGCGCCCGGTCCGATCGACGATGTGCAGGCGAACACCTGGAGCCGGTTCTTCATCTTCGCGAAGGCGATCGCCGTGTGCACCATGGCCTGCTCGTTGCGGGTCAGGTAGTAGCGCAACTCGGGATTCTCCTGCAGCGCCTGGCCGATCCCGGCCACGTTCCCATGACCGAAAATTCCCCATACCCCGGCGAAGAGGGGGGTCTCCCGTCCGTCCCGGAGCACGTATTGTTGCGTCAGAAACCGAATCAGGGCCTGTGCGGTTGTCATGCGCCGGATTTTCATGGTCCGCCTTTCAGAAGGTTGCGCCCGAGAGAGAAACTCGGGCCTCGTGGCGACTGCAAGCGACTCGCGATGCACGATTGTAAACACGGCCATCTCCAATTCTCAACCCGGAAACGCGGGGTCGTCGAATTCGCCGTTCCGCACTCGCTCCGCAGTTCGTGTTTCGTGCTTCTTCCTTCGGGTTGCGGGTTTCGAGCGGTTGCCGCACGCAGGGTCTTGAGCGGCTTGGGAACGGCGGTGCGCAACCCGCTCGTCACCCACGACCCGCCGCCAAGGCTGGCCTGACCTCGGAACTCTCGGCGGACCGAGCCTGTTCGGGGCCATGGGGAACTGCTATTCTGAGGCTTCAAGTGGGGTCGCGGTAACCGGCTGTTGGTCGTGACGCTTTTCGCCTGATTCGTTCCTCGAACCGGGCACTTGCCGGACGGCCGTCGGGACGGGTTTGAAGGTCAACGGGCCGGGAGGTGAAGGATATGAGCGCGCTCCTGCAGGAGTTGTCGACGAGGATTCTGCTCTGCGACGGGGCCATGGGCACCCAGCTTCAGGAGGCCGGACTGCCGGCTGGAGAGTGCGGAGAGGCCTGGAACCTCGATCACCCCGAGAGAGTGCTCGCCATTCACGCCGGGTACGTGGAGGCGGGGGCCGACTGCCTGACGACGAACACCTTCGGCGGATCCCATCTGACACTCGATCGCCACGGACGGGCCGATCTGACCCGCGAAATCAACCGACGGGCGGTCGAAATCGCCCGCCTGGCCTTCGGTGCCGGGAGCGGCTTCATCCTTGGCGATCTGGGACCTTTCGGAGGACTGATGGAGCCCTATGGGGACACCCGTCCGGATCAAGTGAGCCGAGCCTTTCGGGAGCAGGCCCGGACCCTGGTCGAGGCGGGCGTCGACGCCGTCCTGGTGGAAACCCAATCGGCGCGCGAGGAACTGGAAATCGCCATCCGGGAGGCCAGGGACGTCGGCGCCCCCTGCGTCATCGCGTCGATGGCGTTCAACCTCACCGCCGACGGGCGCGACGCACGGACCATGATGGGCGTCGCGCCCGAGGAGGCGGCGGAGGCGATGCGGGAGGCGGGCGCCGACGTGGTGGGGATGAACTGTGGATCGGGTGTGGATTTCCGGTGGGCGGCCAGAATTCTGGCGCGCTTCCGGGCGGTGTGCGACCTGCCCCTGATCGCCCAGCCTAACGCGGGGCAACCGATCCTCGAGGGCGAGCGAACCGTCTACCGAGGGAATGGAGAGGTCATGGCGGCCACCGTCGGCGACGCTGTTGCCGCCGGCGCACGGATCGTGGGCGCCTGCTGCGGGAGCACGCCCGATCACATACGGGCGCTGCGCGCGGCTCTGGACCGTCTCCACGGTTAGCTTCGGCTCCCCGACCGCCGGAGAGTTGCGGTAGCCTCTTGGGACAGAGAAAAGGCGGCCACAAGGGGGAGATCTTAAGGAGGAGAGAGCGTTGGGGTCCTCAAAGGAGGTCTCCCTTGTGTGCCGCCTAGCAGTTATTATACCACTAGAGATGGATGGAGCAAAAAAAAATCGCCGTCCTTGGGTGGATTTTTTCCCCAAGGCCCCTTAACTTACTCCCAGTCAATAGGATATGGATCTCCGGATGCACACCGGGAAATCCGCCGGACAGTCCACAACGCAAACTTCAAGACCCCCGCGGGGGAGACGAGTTCGAGGAAAATCGCGCACCCGACCTTCAGAGGAGGACGGGGGAAGGGTGCGGCGCTGGTGGGGAGGAACCAGCGCCGCTTGAGGGGATTGAAGGAGTGTGTGTCACTTCTTCGGTTCTCACCACATGTAGACGGTCGAAACACGTCGAGGGTTGCGTCCGTCCCCGCACTCTGTTCGAGGAACGACAAACGCCGGGAAAAGAGTGAACCTTTCGGCCTCCGGTGGGATCAAAGTAAGATTGGTTTGCGGGCGCGGGGATGGTCGTGTTATCGGAGGGGAAGCGACGGGGCCGCGCGCCGAATGAGGTCGTCCCGGCGATCGCGCCGCAATCTACCGTTCGACCGGGACGGCGTGTGCGACAATATTCTTCATACCCG
Source organism: uncultured Acidobacteriota bacterium (assembly GCA_964422565.1). GTDB lineage: Bacteria > Acidobacteriota > UBA6911 > RPQK01 > JAPXNP01 > CAYRCA01. Next base: position 2,861 of record CAYRCA010000173.1, read on the forward strand.
ATCCCGACATGGTCAGTTCCCGTCCCCGGATCCCTTGGCGATACCGAACGCTTGACGCGGCGGCGCGGCGAATCGGACTGGATCGGCTGCCCGCCGCCAGGTTCCGGGAGGCGACCCTTTCGGAGGCGGCATCCCGGAAGGTTGGACTCGCCGACTTTGGCGACCCCCATTACCGGGAGGGTCTCAATCGTCTTCTGGACTCCCTGGAACACGAAGCCGATCTGAGTGTGATCGGGCGCTTCGGTATTCACGGCATGGTGGTCACCCTTCTGGCGAACCGGCTGCTTCTGGCGGAGGCGCGCCGTCGGGAGTCCGCGCGCTTCACCGTGGATTTGAGCCCCCCGCTCCTCATCCTGGGCCTGCCCCGGGCGGGCACCACCTTCCTTCACCGCATGCTTTCGGTGGACTCCCGGAACCGAGCCATTCCCATGTGGAAGCTGTTTCGGCCCATCCGGCGCGAACCCGACGAGGTCAGTCGCCACCTCCTGGATCGGGCGCTGGAGCGAAGGCGGCGGCTCACTCCCGATCTCGACCGGAAGCATTTTTCCCGCGCGGATTCGCCCGAGGAGTGCATCTGGCTGTTGAACACGACCTTCGTCAGCCATGGATTCTGGGCGGTCGCTCCGGTGTACGGATATCTGGAATGGTTGGCGAATCACGACCGCTCGGCGGCGTATCGCGAATACGCGACCCTGCTTCGCTATCTGCAATCGGAGGCGCCGAATCGGAGGCTCCTGTTGAAGGCGCCGCACCACTCCGGCTCGCTGGAGGCGCTATGGGCGGCAATCCCTCGGGCGCGGATCATCCAACTCCACCGGGACCCGCTGGAGGTGTGCGCCAGTCTGAACAGCCTTTTCCACTCCCTCCATTCGGCGGTCGCCCGACGTATGGACATCGGGAGGATGGCCGCCGCCAACGTCCGGACGCTGGCCCACGAGATGGAACTCAATCTGAAGGCCCGCTCGCAACGACCCGACTCGGTGCTGGACCTCTTTTTCCGCGACTTGGTGGAGGACCCGGTTGGAGCGGCAGAGGTCGTCTACCGTCGTTTCGACCTTGGATGGGACGCGGAGATCGCGGCCGACTTCCGTCGATTCGCGGAAGCGAACCCGCGGAGCCAACACGGTCGGCATCGCTACGATCTGGCCGACTTCGGACTGGATGCCCCCCGTCTGGCCCGGAGTTTCGAATCCTATCGCGCCGCCTTCGGCTTCACGGACTGAAGCCGCCTCCCGACCTTTCGCCCCAAGGCGGCCAAGTCCGCTAGAATCATGTAAAGGAGATCCTCAAATGGAGTCAAAAGACCTTCAACTCAAGATCAGGGAGAGATACGGCCGGGCGGCCTTGGACGTGGTCTCGGGCGGAACCGGCTGCTGCGGGACCGTCGAGACTGGGTGCGCCGACCCCATCACCTCCGACCTCTATTCGGAAGGCGAGAGGGCGGTTCTCCCCGAGGAGGCCGTCCGCGCTTCCCTGGGCTGCGGCAATCCCACCGCCCTGGCCCGGCTCAATCCCGGAGAGGTCGTACTCGACCTCGGATCCGGGGGCGGAATCGACGTGCTTCTCGCCGCCCGCCGAGTCGGTCCCGCCGGCAAAGTCTACGGCCTCGACATGACCGACGAGATGCTGGAGCTTGCCCGCCGCAACCAGATCGAGGCGGGGATCGAGAACGCGGAGTTTCTCCGGGGGGAGATCGAGGACATCCCTTTGCCCGACGCCTCGGTGGATGTGATCGTCTCCAACTGCGTGATCAATCTGTCGGCCGACAAGGACAAAGTGCTTCGCGAGGCGTTTCGGGTCCTCAGACCCGGAGGACGGTTCGCAGTGTCGGATATCGTGGTGCGGGGGGAGATGCCGGCCGAGATACGCCGCAGCGTTGAGCTCTGGATCGGCTGTGTGGCGGGCGCGCTGGAGGAGTCCGAATACCGGGAAAAGCTTCGGGCCGCGGGTTTCGAGAAGATCGAGATCGAGCCGACGCGCATTTACCGCGTCGAGGACGCCCGGTCCTTCTTGGACGAGCAAGGGATCGACGCCGACGAGTTGGCACCCGTCGTCGACGGGAAGTTCGCCGGCGCCTTCGTCAGGGCGTCCAAACCGGGGGATCGCGAGGCGCGGCGAGTCTAAGCCGAGAGCCTTGCGGCGAAATGCGGACCGGCGGAAGGAAGGGACGTGCATGCCCAGGACCGATAAAGCCAAGTCCGACAAGAAACTTACCGTTCTGTTCCTGTGCACGGGTAACTCCTGCCGCAGCCAGATGGCCGAGGGCTGGGCCCGGCAACTGCGCGGCGATCGGATCGAAGCCTACTCGGCGGGCATCGAGAACCACGGACTGAATCCCGTTGCCGTCGGCACGATGGCCGAGGCCGGTGTGGACATCTCCCGCCACTGGTCGAAGACTCCGGACGATCTGCGCGACGTCCGGTTCGACTGGGTGGTCACCGTCTGCGGCCACGCCCACGAGACCTGCCCGGTGTTTCCCGGCCGGGCGAAGGTGAAGCATGTCGGATTCGACGACCCGCCCCGACTGGCGCGCGAGGCGGCGACCGAGGAGGAGGCGCTGGCCCACTACCGTCGCGTGAGGGACGAGATCCGCGAGTTCGTTCTCACCCTCCCCGACGCCCTCTCCTCGTCTCCCGAAGCCTGAAGAGCCGAGGGGCCCCGCGGCCGGTCGGGGAATCGATCCTACGAAGGGGCCGCGCTTAGGGTTGTCCAGTCGATGGAGGACGCGAACACCTGCGGGGGAAAACCTTGGTGTCCGTCGGTAGCGCTTCGTGGCTCCTCCCCCTTCGCGTCATTTCGCGGACGGTTTCCGGGTTTTCTGATAGACTTGCTCTATTCAGCGTGCGCCCGTAGCTCAGCTGGATAGAGCGTTGGCCTCCGGAGCCAAAGGTCCCGCGTTCGAATCGCGGCGGGCGTACCACTTCCCACCGGGTCGAGAATTTCGAGGGTGCAAATAGGGTGCCGCAGAAAAAGGGGGGCGGAAATGGAAAAGGATGTCATTGTCCCGATCTCCAGCCTTTCCCTAGCGCGGAACGATGAACTTTGAAACGCATTACGATCGATCCGAATGTATGCACCGGCAAAGCATGCATCCGTGACCGGCGAGGAACTCTCGACTTCCATTGTTCCCGGCCAACGGACTGAGGGAAGACAGGCATCCCTGCCTGTCGATCGCGCCGGTTGAGGACGGTGGCGGGGACTAGACAGGCATGGTCGTCGAGGGCGCCAGGAAGAACGTGACGGCGGCGGTCGTCGCCTCGTCCGACACGTTCGCCAGAGCCAGAGCCGTGTTCGTCTCCCCGGCCGTCTCCTTCTGCAGGACCCCGACGAACCGGTGTCCCGGCCGCACCCCCTCGATCCCCGCCTCGGAGACGGGCGCCCCGCCCCGATCCTGAACCCGGTAAACGGCCCCGAACTCGAGGGGGTAGTTCGCCGTTAGCAGGGTCTGGAGGGTTCGGCCCTCCGAAAGCTCGCCGTGGGCGACTTGCGGGAGACAGCGCGGGAAGGAAGGAGGCGTCACGAAATCCGCCCACATTAGAAACAGAATTTGCGGAACCGTTGAATCTTTCGTCGATTCGCCGCGTCAGGTGCCCACGATCAAGTACTCTTCCACCTGATTTCTTACCGCGGCAACGTGCGTTCCGAAATGGTACCGATGGTTTCTCCGGTGCACGGTCACTTGATTCTTCTGTCGCCCTATGAGCGTTACGAGGGTCTTAAGATCGGGATAGCCATTGGACGAGTAGGACAGGACCAGGACACTGGCACGGAACCGGCGAAAGAGCCGGTCAAAAGCCTCGATCGCATTGCTTCGATAGGAAAAGGGTGTGTAGGGTTTCCGGAGTTTCTTGACCTTCGAGTCCTCCAAGATGTCGAGCCCTTCCCAGTAGCAGGAAAGCCCTTCGAGGAAATGGTAGCGCTTAATGTAACAGTTGTCGTCGTGCCGAGGGACGTAGGGCGGATCCAGATAGACCAGGTCGTAGCCTCCCGGATGAACCTCGAACACGTCGGCATAGATCGACCGGTTCCTTCTGCCGTTGGAGAAAACCGAACCGTTGTACACGGCGACTTGCTCGATGAAGTGCTCTCGGAGAGTCAGCCGTAGATCGCGCCGGCCGTCCTTGTAGTGCTTCGGGTCTCCCGCCACGGTGAAGACTCCACGCGGCTGCCTTTTCACGCACGATCGGACGAGCGCGGATATCGCCAACGCCCGAACGTAGGGGTCTTCAAGCTGACGAATATTCCACGATACACGATCCAGAAACCTCAGCTCTTCCGCGGTGTAGAAGATTCCCTGGAAGGTCCGCTCGATGAAGTGCTGGTGTCGTGGGCCATGGCTGAGCAGAAACTCAAGTGTCGGGTCGTCGATGCGAACGCGCTCATTCTCGATCAAAGCTTTGGACACCTGACAGCTGAACCGCAGGAAATCGCTTGCGACAACCCCCTTGCCCATCGCCTTCAGCAAGTAGGCCACACATCCCGAGCCAGAGAAGGCATCCAATGCCGTGTCGAACCCGATCCCTCGGAGAACATCGTGAATCCAGTTGAGCAGTCGATACTTACTGCCCATGAACCTCAACTGAGGATACCGACTCACGTGGCCGGGAAACTCCTGCTTCGATGAGGCTTCGGGAACAGACTTCACACAGGTCGACATAGGCCCCTCAAGGCAAGCTCTCTGACGCGGCAGGCTAGCATGCCGGGCTGTCAAGGAGAGGTGAGCGAGGGACTCCAAGACTGTCGGGCGGGCCAGCGTCCCCATCGAGGCAAGCCATAGATCCGCACCGTAGACCAAATGACTCGGGTTGGCAGGTTCGTTCGGCGATCAAGAAACCTGCCTGCTTGAGACGGATTTGTTAGACTCACGGATCTTGCTGCGGCGGCGGGCTGCAGGGAAGGCTCGGTTCGCCGGGGCTCCGAGACCGTAATGAACATTAAACAAGCGATTGAGCGCATCCCGGGCGGGTTGATGGTCGTGCCGCTCCTGTCTGGTGCGCTGCTGAACACGATCGACCAGATGCACCTCGATCCCGCGCAGGCGGCGCTCGCATACTTGGGCGCCACGGCCGACGCACACGGGCGGTTCGAGTTCCTGCGCATCGGCTCCTTCACCGAGGCGCTATTCAAGGACGGCGCCCTGGCGCTGATCGGTCTGTTCCTGGTCTGCGTCGGGGCACAGATGAGCTTCGCGGTCGGCAAAATGTCGCTGCGAAAGGGCGCGGCGATCACCTCGGCGAAGTTCGGCGTCGCGGTCCTGTGCGGGTACCTCCTGGCGACCTTCACCGACCCGTTCAGAGGGTTCCTCGGCCTTTCGATGGTC
>CAYRCA010000174.1:0-8160 GCA_964422565.1 uncultured Acidobacteriota bacterium
TTCCGGAGTCACGACGTATCACTCCCCTTTTTCGTGGGAGGGAAGCTGGACGGGTCGGGCTTCGTTGACCTCCCCACCGACCTCTCCCCGGCCCGGCGACCTGCCTGAAGCCGTCGAATCTCCCGAGCCGCAACCTCGCCTACCCCTCGATCCTCCCGACCCCCGTCCGCTGGCGCCCCGGTCGCCCCGCCCAATCGTCCTTCCCTTCCCGATCCTCCCTCCGTTTAATCCCAATTTTCGATGCAGATTATTTCAGCCGATTGCTGTAGGATAGGCCTCAAACCCAGGTTGGGGATCCTTTTTGATCGGGACTATTGGGAACTGCCGTATAGACGAATTCGGCGCATTGCGACCACACTCTGACGGTTAAGATCCGTATCGAACATGTCCATGCATTCTCGACAGAACTTTCTCCGGTCCCTGAGAGGTCGTTGTGCGATAGCGGCTCCAGGCGCGTCTTTCCGTGTGACTGGGCTGGAAGGTGCTGGTGGAATTTCCCCTGGGTGAGGGTCTGGTGTTTGATTGGAGGCAAGTAAGGTTATGAGAAGAAATTTCGGTTGTCTGTTTTTGGCGGTTGTGTTGGGACTGACGGGCATGGCCTCGGCGCAGGTTTTTGACATCCCCCTGAGTCCGGAACAGGAGACGGCGGCGGTCGAGAGCGATGCGAGCGGGCAGTGCCTGGCCTACCTCGATCAGAACTGGTTCGATGTCGCGTGCGCTCACACGGTGGAAGGAGTTACGGCGGCGCACATCCACCGCGGTGCGGCGGGGACGGATGGGCCCATCATTCTCCCCTTCGCCTCCCCCGTGTCCCCGTTCAGGGGCACTTTCGAACTGAGTGCCGCGGATCGGGAGGACCTCCTGGCCGGCCACTTGTACGTCAACGTTCATTCGGCCGCCTACCCCGGAGGCGAGGTGCGCGGGCAGATCGGGCCCAGGGCGGATTCCGCCGTCTTCTTCCCGCTGGAGGCGGAGCAGGAGACCGGGGAGGTCGACAGCGACAACACCGGACACTGCATGGCGGTCCTCAACCCGCTGAAAACCGCCTTTACTATCGCCTGCGCGCATACGGTCGAGGACGTGTCTGCCGCTCACATCCACCTGGCGCCGGCGGGCCAGGACGGCCCAATCGTTTTCGGCTTCTTCGACGCGTCCACGATCTTCGACCAGGCCACGCCGGGAGACGCCAGATTTGACGACGTTTACCGCTATGTCGATTTTCTGGACGACCTCTGGTTTGGAAATCTGTATGTGAACGTCCACTCGCCGGCTTACCCCGCCGGGGAGTTGCGGGGACAGATTCCCAAGCCGGGGTTGGTCCAGTATTTCCCCCAGTTCGGTAACGGCGGCGGCGCAATGGAGGAAGACGGCTTCGCCTCTTCCATCGTGCTGACCAACGCGTCCACGACGGCGGTGGCGGAGGGAACGATGTATTTCTTCGGCCCGGAGGGACATCCCCTGACCGTGGGATTGGTCGAGGGGGATGCGGGGACTGCCGGAGTCCAGCTCCAGGGCGTGCCGCTCTCCGAGGTGGAATTCTCCATCGAGCCGCTGGGCAGCGTCACCTTTACGACCGATGGGCTGGGTGAGCTGATTGTGGGTTCGGCCGAGGTCATTTCCAGCGAACCCGTCGGCGGGATCATCCGCTTCCGACACCCGGAGATCGGGATCGCCGGCTTCGGCTCAGCTCCGCCCCTGCAGCGCGCCATCACGCCGGCGCGGATCACCCCGGAGCTTCGGACCGCCATTGCCATTCGCAACAACGAAACCTTCCCCATCGACGTAGGTTTGGCGCTGAGGGACGAAGAAGGAGAACTGGTCGCGGTCCGCGAGGGTAACGATGCGGTCACGATTCCGGCGGACGGCCGGGACGCCCGCTTTATCGATGAGCTGTTTGACGAGGTGAACCTTGACGATTTCGTCGGGACCCTTGTGGTCTGGACCGATGAGGGATCGTTCTCCGCGATCTCCCTCGAGCAGGGAGTCGTGGCCGGTCTGTTCACCTCCCTCCCGGTGACTCCCGTCGAGGGGCCATAGTCCCCGGAGGGCTCGAGGTCGGGGCCTGAGGGGAGAACCGGAACCACAAGCCAGTCCCCGCGCGGCCGAGGCGCCTTGTGTGCGCCTCGGCCGCGGGAATTCAACGTGGGGGACGCCTCAGCGCCGGGCCAGATCAACCAGGAGCCGCTCGAAGTAGGGATCGGGGAGGGGTGCCGTCTCGTGGATCGCCAGACGATCGGCCACGCCCATTCCGCGCGCCAGTTCCCGGTACCACACGGCGTCGAATGCCGGGGAAGGGTTGAGCAGCACGAGGCGCCCGACCGACAGCTGGAGGGCCGCGGCCGTACGGAAGTCGCCGAGGCGCCGAAGGGACCCCGCCGGAAACCGGTTGAGGAGCGTGCTCGGATGACCCGGATCCTCGCCCTCGAGATCGAGCAACACCCGGTCGGCGAGTCCCGAAACGGCGGCGGCGAAGGCGGCCGGTAGTCCCGCGTCGGCCAATCCCACCAGTGCGATCGGAACGTCCGGGTGCGCTTCCCTGACGGCGGCCAGGGCGGTGACGATGTCCTGCGCGGCCAGGAGCGAATTCCCCTGGTTATAAGCCGCCGGCCAGGAGAGCGAGTCCCAGACGGCGCCCGGGATCCTCAGCCGCCCCGAGGCATAGCCGCGGACCCGATACACCTGCAGGTCCTGCCGCACCAGCGATTCGATCGGCCCCGACAGCAACGTCCTCCCCGAGAGACTCCCGAAACGCTCCGGCATGACCAGCAGCACGGCTCCGGACGGCGTCTCCGTCCGCCGCAGCGACTCCAGCTCGATCCAGTCGTCGCGCCCCTCGCGGCCGATCATCTCCCTCTGGTAGACGCCGGGTTCGCGGGATTCGACCGTGTCGACTTCGTAGGCCAGTCCCTCCGGTTCCGGAGTCTCGATGCCGAGCAGGAGGCCGAGCGCCCGGCGAAACCGGACGTCAAACGATTCGACCCCTCCCGGCTCGGTGGGAAAGGCGGCCAGGATGAGTTCTTCGGACCGCGCCTTCCAATCCGCGATGATTCGGCTCGCCGGAAGGGCGCCGTCGGGCAGGATCTTTTCCGGAAAAACCCGCAGATCCCCCAACTCCGAAACCTCGGCGGAGACCGGCGGAGGTTCGGCGACGGCGTGTCCTCCCGGGTTCAGATGTCTGCCGAGCCAAGCGTAGACCCCCGCCCGGCTCTCGGCGTTGAAGTTGTGTGCGGCGTCGACATGGACGTTGGCGACGTTGTCCTCCGCCCCGTACAGACCGTAGTAGCGCCGCAACGCCGGGAACTCCCGCTCCGGGGTGGAGTGGGTCCAGGGGTCCCGGGTGGCGGAAACCAGCAGGAGCGGTTTGGGAGCGAAAGTGGCTGCAATCTCCAGCGTCGACGTGTCCACCCAGAGGCCGGAAAAATTCTCGCAACGGCAGCCGGGATGCTTCTCCAGACCGATGATGTTTACCGGAGCGGCGGCTTGGACTCGATCATCGACCGCCATCAGAAGAATCGTCTGACTTGCTCCCCCGGAAGCGCCCGTCACGCCAAGGCGATTCGGATCGACCTCGGGAAGCGACGTCAGAAAATCGAGGGCGCGGATGTTGTTCCAAAGGTGCAGCCCCCCGAGCGACAGCCCGTGGAGTTCGGCCTCCGGAAAGTCGAACTCGCCTCGAAAGATCCGGTGCTCGTAGGGCAGGGGTTCGTCGGCCTTCAACTCGGCGCGGCTCTTGTTCAGATCGTGGGGCATCTGAAACGAGTCCAGATAGCCGACCATGTCGGGGCTGAAGACGACGAAACCCTGCCGAGCCAAGTCGATGCAGCGGCCCGGGATGGATCCCTCCTCGCGGTTGTCCAGCCGGCCGTATCGCCAGTGGCCGTGGGGCGTGAGAACTGCCGGAAAGGGCCCTTCACCCTCGGTGGGATAGTAGACGTTCCCCGTAACCAGGAACCCGGGGAGACTTTCGAAGTGGACCTTGGCCACGCGAAATCCCCGCCCCTCCTTCAGGTCGAAGATCCTGGCGTTGAGACCGGTTCGCGGAAGTTCGGGCCACAACCCCGCCGCGACGAGAACCCGGAAGCGAAGCGCCTCCCGCCGTCGATTCCACTCCTCCAGGCTGAGCAACTCCGGCGGAGTCCAGAGAAACCGGTCGGGTTCCAGCAAGTGATCGTGCCTGCTTTCGACGGGTCTCTGCCCCACGGCAGGTGCGGTCAGAGCCAGCATCACCAGCGCCACCGCCGCCGCCTTCGCAACGGACGCGACGATCCGAACAACCTTCATAGCTTCCTCCCCATCGGCGTTAGAAAACCGAGCTTTTCGGCTATCGGAACTCCCGTTCCAAAACCTTAAACAGAGCGTTGGGCCGCCACGGTTTGGTCCGATATTCGCCGCGATCCAAGGTCTCCCGATACCCGTCTCCCAGCCGGACCTCACCCCCTCCGAGTTCGTAGTCCATTCCATCCCAAGCGTCCTCCCGGTAGGAGTAGAAGGCCCAGTGGTAACCCCGGTGGTTCAGCAGAGAGACGACGTCCTCCAAATAGCGTTCCGCGCCCGGGCTTCTTCGATCGCATCCGAACTCCGCGGCAACGATCCGATCACGCGGAATACCGTGGCGACGGGCCCAGTCGTCGACCGGCCGCAAGCGGCGGTCCAGATCCTCGATGGACCAGGCTTCGACCGGTCCCTCCCAACCGGCGGGCATGATCTCGGGATAGGCGTAGCGTCCCCGGTTGACCCGCCAGGTGGTGTACTCCCAAGGCTCGTAAAAATGAAAGGAGTAGAGGATGAAGCGGTCGTCGACCGGTTCCAGGAAACTCAACCCGGTCGCCGAGCCGTGTCCGTACCCTTCGACCAGGATCGGCGTCCGGGAATCGACCTCGCGAATGGCGGTCACGATCTCGCGGTGAAACCGGTCCAGATCGGCTGTCGTCCCCCGCCGCTCCTCACGCCACGCGGCAAAGTCGGGGTCGTCGGCCCCGCCGATACCGGCGGCTCGTTCCGGGTGGGGCTCATTCAACGGATTGTAGGCGACGACGGCGGGATGATCCTTCAACCTGCGGGCCAGTTCCCGCCAGAAGCGGCAGGCTTGGGCCAGGAAATCGGGGGACTCCCAGAGGCGGGCGTCGTCCACGCCGCCGTTGAGTTGTCGCCAGCGGGCGCCGGGCAGACTGAGCATCCCGACCACGACCAGGAGACCCGCCCGGTGGGCTTCGTCCAGACTCCACCGCAGCCGGTCGAAATCGCGTTCGCTGATCGCCTTGAAATGGTCGGCGCTGCCCAAAAGGAAATCGCGGCCTTCCGCCGACCATTTGTCGGGCACGAGCCGGATGAAATGAAGTCCCAGGTCCCCCGCAGCCTCAAAGCGTTCCTTCGCGGGGACGCGATTGAAGAAGTTGGCGCCCTTGCGCTGGATGTTCCAGAAGTCCATCCGGGAGACCGGGGCCGCGAGAAGGTTCGCGACCAGAACGAGCGTGATGGCCGGGAACCCCCGGAGCGTTCCGCGCAGGCGCATGGCGAAGCTTCACTCTACCGAAAAGGGGGGTCGCTGTCACGACAACCCCCCGTTTCAACCCGACAGCGACCTCGAAAGGTGGAGTCCGTCGGTCAGGCGTTCGCCTCCGGTATCGGGAGGGACGCCGCCCGGACCGATCGCAACCGGTCCACAAAGGCCGCCATCCGGCTCACGGCCGTCTTGATGTGGTCCATCGAGGTGGCGAACGAGCACCGGACGAAGCCCAGGCCCGAGGGGCCAAAGGCTTCCCCGGGCACCACCGCCACCTTCTCCTCCTCCAGCAGCCGAAAGGCGAAGTCGCGGGAAGTGATCCCCAGTTGCTCGACCCGAGGAAAGGCGTAGAAGGCGCCCCGGGGACGACCGCAGGGAAGCCCCATCTCCTCGAAGGACTCGACCATGAAGTTCCGATGGCGCCGATACATGGCCATCATCTCGTGCACGTCCTTCCGAACCCTGCGGAAAGCCTCGACGCCGGCGACCTGACTCAGGGTCGGCGCGCACAGCATCGTGTATTGATGAATGGTCATCATGGCCGACGTGAGCTCGCGGGGGGCGCAGCTGTACCCCAGGCGGAAACCCGTCATCGCCCAGGCCTTCGACAAGCCGTGCAGGAGGATGGTCCGCTCGCGCATGCCGGGAAGGCAGGCGATACCGACGTGACGGCCCTCGTAGGTCAGCTCGGCGTAGATTTCGTCCGAGATGACCAGAAGATCATGTTCACGGGCCAGAGCGGCGATCCCCTCGAGGTCGTCGAGGGTCATGGTGGCGCCCGTGGGGTTGTTGGGGAAGTTCAGGATCAGCGCCTTGGTTCGGGGCGTGATGCGCCGGGCCAGATTCTCCGCCGTCAGCCGGAATCCGGCTTCGAACGTCGTGGGGACGGCAACCGGGACCGCCCGCGCCAGCTGGATAACCGGCCCGTAGGAGACGTAGCAGGGTTCGTGGTAGAGAATCTCGTCGCCCGGCTCGGCCACGGCCCGCACCGCCAAGTCAAGTCCCTCGCTGACCCCCGTGGTGACCAGGATCTCGTCATCCGGCGAATAGTCGACGCCGAAGAAGTCGGAGACGTAGCGCGCGATGCTCTGGCGCAACTCCAGAAGCCCCAGATTGGAGGTATAGCCGGTGGCGCCTCTCTCCAAGGCGAACATGGCCGCGTCCCGGATGTGCCAGGGGGTATGAAAGCCGGGCTCTCCCACACCCAGGCTGACGGCGTCCGGCATCCGGTTCACCACGTCGAAGAAGTCGCGGATGCCCGATTTGGGGATTCCGTGGACGTTGCGGGAAACGAACCTAGGGCGAAATCTTGAGTCGCTCATAGTCGTCGTGGGGCTCCATCACCAGACCTCGATGCTTGTAGGTCTTGAGCATAAAATGAGAGCAGGTCGAGGTGACTCCCTCCAGCGGGGCCAGTTTTTCGCTGACGAATCCGGCCACCTCTTTCAGCGTGTCGTCCTGGACGAAAAGCAGCAGATCGAAAGTTCCCGAGACCAGGTAGAGGGAACGGACCTCTGGGAACTCGGCGATCCTGCGCGCCACCGTGTCGAACCCGTCCTTGCGTTCCGGAGTCACCTTGACCTCGATCAAAGCGGTGACGGTGTCGCTGGGCAGTCGGTCCTCGTGGAGGATGGCCTGGTAGCCGCGGATTACGCCCTCCCGCTCGTAGCGGGCGATGCGCTCCTCGACCTCCTGGACCGTCAGACCGGCCATTCTGGCGATGTTTTCCACCGACTCGCGCGCGTTGCTCTGCAGAATCTTCAGGATCTCATCCATGACTTGTCCCTCCGGGAATGTGCCGCGGACAAGGGTAGCACAGGGTCCTGGCTTGAGGGATTTCTGTGTCGCCACGGACCGACCACGGACGGCACACGGACGGCAACACGCGAGGCCCGGGAGGCTCGACGGTCAGTCGCGGTTCGGCGCCTCCATGGAGACCTGCCGCAGGGGAACATCCCAGTGGGCCTCCAGAAGCTCGAAGCGCCGGCGCTCCTCTCGCCGGAAGGTCTCCTGGTCGGGGTAGAGCCGTCGGATGATCTCCGGCTCCTCACCGCTATCCGCCATGGCCTCCCAGCTTCGAAACACGAGAACGGCCTTGAACGTCCAGTCGGCCCGGCCGTCGCCGTGGAAACGAGGCTCGAGCGTCTGCACCTCGAGAAGCCTCCCGCTTTCCACTTGCGCCTTCAGGACCGGGTAATGGTTCCTGGCGAAAAGCCGCACGAACTCTTCCTGATGGCCCCACTTGACCTTGTAGTAGTATGCCACCGTCACCGGCTCCGGCCCCTCGGTCCGGGCGGGGAGAGACGCGGTGATCGACAGCAGCGCCGGGATCCAGACAGCTTTCCACTTCATGATGGCCTCCGTCTATCTGCGTGGTTGCTCCCCGCAGACTTCCACAGACTGCACTCCGATTCAATCCCCGGCGTGCTATTTCAACGGGAACGGGGGCGCTCACGAAGTTAACGCTCCGACAAACCTTTGGTCCGACCGATCCGACGAGTCCGACAAAGGCCGATTAGCCGCCGGCCATAACTTGCAGGATCGCCCGACAGAACGCAGGGAGGTCGTCGGGACGCCGGCTGGAGACGCGCCGGCCGTCGACCACCACCTCCCGGTCGAACCAGCGGGCGCCCGCGTTGACCAGATCGTCCTTGATG
>CAYRCA010000175.1:0-8144 GCA_964422565.1 uncultured Acidobacteriota bacterium
GCAACAAGGACTACAAGATCCTGGTGTGGCAGGCCCAGGCCCTGCTGTCGCGGGGATATGCGGTTCTCCGGTTCGACTTCGCCGGACTGGGGGACAGTGGAGGAGAACTGGGCGCCACCACTTTGTCCACGGATACGGAAGACCTGCTGGCCGCCGTGGCCTGGCTGGAGACGGAGGGCCTCCGAACGGCGGCCCTGGTGGGCCATTCCATGGGGGGCGCCGCCGCGATCCTGGCGAGCGCTCGCCTGCCCGACATGAAGGTGGTGGTGGTTCTGGGAACCACCTGGAGAGTTGGCTTGCGGGTGCAGCTGTTGCTGGGTGAGGCCGAGCTCGATGAGTTGGACAGGAGCGGCTCGGTTTCAGTGGACATCGGCAACCGGACCTATCCGATTACGCGCTCCTTTCTCGAGGATCTGGAGCGGCACTCGGTGGTCGAGACCGTGTCCCAATGGGACAAGGCCCTCCTCGTGATTCACGGGAGCGATGATCGGGTGATTCCCATCTCAGACGCGGAAAAGCTCTTCGAGTCGGCCCGGCAGCCCAAAGCGTTCCTGAGTGTTCCCGGCGGGGATCACCTGCTTGCCCGCGACCGCCATCAGGCGCCGGTCCTGGGACGGGTGATCGCCGGCTGGATCGAACTCAACGGAGGTACGGCACGATGATCCGGGGCGCGATATTTGATATGGACGGCGTTCTCCTCGACAATCTCGTTTTTCACGTGGAGGCGTTTCGCCGCGTGGGGGAGGAAGAGGGCCGGAGCCTCAGTCCCGAGGACGTCTCGGCGGTCTTCGGTCGAAAGACCGACGAGATGTTCGAGGTGCTTCTCGGCCGTGAGCTGAGCCGGGTGGAGGCCGACCGTCTCGACCGCCGCAAAGAGGCCGTGTACCGGGAACTGATGCGACCCCATCTCCGGGATCGCGTGGTCGAAGGACTGGAGGCCTTTCTGCGGCGCCTCGGGGAGAGGGCGATCCGGGTGGCCCTCGCCACCAGTGGTCCCACCGAGAACGTCGACATGGTCTTGGACGGGCTCGAGCTGCGGCGCCATTTCTCCGCCGTCGTCGCGGCCGGGCAGGTGCGCCGGGGAAAACCGGACCCCGAAGTGTTTCTGAAGGCGGCCGACGGCCTGGACCTGGCCCCGGGCCGATGCGTGGTCTTCGAGGACTCCCCCTCCGGGATTGTCGCCGCCCTCCGGGCGGGTTGCCGCTGCATCGCACTCTCGACGACCCTGCCTGTGGCCGAACTCGTGAAGCTCTCTCCCCACCGCATCGTGCCCGACTTCTCAGCCCTGACGGTGGAGGAACTGTAGCCCCCCCGGACAAGGTGGGGCAGCGCCTGGTTCCGCGGTTCCCTGGGGTTCCGCGTGGCCCAAGGGCCTGGAGTATTCCGCTTTTCCGCGTCAGGCGGCGAGGAATAGGGGATAGGGAGCGGGGTGTGAGTGGCGATCACCGTGCGACCCGAGCCTTGAAACCGCGGAACCTCGGAACGAGGTACCGGCGGCCGCCGCCTCCGCTTTCCCCTTGGCGGGCGCTTTTGAGAGAATGCCGCTATCATTCGAGCGGGAGGTGTCATTGACCGCGAATTCGATGACGGGCGGAATCGACTTCGAGGAGCATCCCACCGCACTGGCGTCCCGGATCGCCTCCAAGTTCGACCTTGCCGCGCCCATGGAGGCCTACGACTTTCCCGAGAAGGGGAACATCAACCAGCACACCTACCTGGTGGTCGGAGGCGTGGGCGGCCGAAGCGGAGAGTTTCTCCTCCAGCAGATCAACCAGCAGGTGTTTCAACAGCCCCGGTCCGTGATGCGGTCGATGATCGCGTGCATTGAGGCCCAGAGACGGGCCCTGCAGTCCATGAATCCGGCCAAGGCCGGGGGATGGGAGACCATCGAGTTGATACCCACGCGGGACGGGGACCCCTACCTGGTGTTCGAAAACCTCCGCGGCGTCTCCTTCTGGCGTCTAATGAGGAAGATCCCCAACTGCCGGACTTACAAGAGCCTCGGCGAGATCCGCCGACGGGAGGAGCAGTTGTGGGTGAGCCGGGAGGCCGGCCGCGGTCTGGCTCTCTATGCCGATCTCACCTCGGGAATGGACGTGACCTCCCTGGACAACCCGTTGCCGGGATATCGGGACACTCGGCTCTACTACAATCAGCTCGAGTCCGTACTGCGCGGATCCCGCACGTTGGATGATTGCGGCGACCTACTGCCGGAGGATCCGGTCGTTCGGCAGAGCACGCACCTGCACTTCACGATCCACCTCCCGGGGGCCGAGTACGAGCGCAGAGTCAATTTGCCCGATGTGCGCCGGGCCGCGGACCTTGCTCTCGGCCACCGGGAGTACGCCATGACCCTCCTCAACGGGATGAGAACGGGCCGGATTCGAACGGTCGCGATCCACGGGGACACCAAACTGGACAATTTCCTCTTCTGCTCGGAGACGGGACGGGCCAAGGCATTGGTGGATCTCGACACCATCATGCCCCACACCTGGCTGGCCGACTGGGGGGACATGGTCCGTTCCCTGGCCAACGTGGCCGGGGAGAAGGAACGGGATCGGGACCGCATCCAGGTGGACCGGGAGATCTTCGCCGCCATCGCCGACGGCTTTCTCTCCACATCGGTGACGATCGAGGAATCGGAGGTGGAGTTGATGGCGGACGCGGTGCGGATCATCGCCCTCGAGCTGGGCATCCGTTTCCTGACCGACTACATCCGAGGCGATTCCTACTTTAAACTGAGCCAGACGGACCCTCCGGACCTGAACCGGGTGCGGGGCCTGGGTCAGTTGGCTCTCTTCGAGCGTCTGGCGGAGGCGGAGGAGGACCTGAGGAGCTGTATCGCCCGGCGCCGGTCCGGATCGGGCGCGATGGGCCGGGAAGGGGACTGAAGGGAATGCGGGAGCTCAAGATCGGGACCTCCTGGGTACGGGGCGTCGTCGGAGAGGCGCTGACGCCGGAGCTCGCGATCAGCTTCGCCCGCGCCTTCGGCACCTGGGTCGACGGGGGTCCGGTCGTGCTGGGACGCGACACCCGCCGCTCGTCCACGATGATCAACGCGGCGGTCGTGTCGGGTCTCCTGGCGTCGGGATGCGAGGTCATCGATCTCGGGGTGTCCTCGACTCCCCTGGTCTCCTTTGCCGCCCGGGAGTTGGGCGCCTCGGGAGGCATCGCCGTCACGGGGAGCCACAACGACGCCAGGTGGAACGCCCTGAAGTTCATCGGACCCGACGGCGCTCTCCTCAACTCCGTCAAGAGTGAGGAACTCCTGGACATCTACCACGCGGCTGGCTTTCTCAGTACCTCGGGTACGGTGCGTCGCCCCCGGGCCGGTCCCGCCGACTTGATGGATCGCTACGTGGAGTATCTTCTCTCCGTCCTGGACGCCGACCCGATTCGGGAGAGGCGTTATCGGGTGGCGGTGGATTTCTGCAACGGCGCCCTCGGGTCGCCCACCTCCCTTTTCCTGGACCGGCTTCACTGTATCCTGGTTCCGCTCAACGCCAATCCCAGCGGCATCTTTCCCCGCCAGCCCGAACCGTCGGTCGGAAACATGGCGCAAGTGGCAACGGTGGTGACGCAGGCGAGCGCGATGCTGGGGGCGGCGATGAACGTCGACGGTGATCGGGTGGCTTTCGTCACCGAGCGGGGGACCGCGCTCTCGGAGGAGATGACGCTGCCCCTTGTGGCACTGAACCGGCTGCGGAGACGGCCGGGCTGCGTGGTCACGAACCTCTCAACCTCGAGTCGAGTCGAGCACGTTGCCCGGGCTCACGGTCAGGAGGTCCTCCGGACCCCGGTCGGCGAGGGTCACGTCATCGACCGCGGACTGGAGGAGGGCGCGGTTCTGGCTGGCGAGGGTTCCGGCGGGGTTGCCGCGCTCCCCTTGGCCATGACCTTCGACTCGATCCTCTCCCTGGGCCAAGTTCTGGAACTCATGGCGGCCGGCGAGACGACGGCGGGAGCCTTGGTCTCGGAGATTCCCCAGACCCATATGCGCAAGGGCGAGGTGCGGTGTCAGCCCCACCAGGCATACCGGGCGATGGAGCAGTTCCGCGTTTTCTTCCGGGACCAGAGCTCGGACGCGGTCGACGGCGTTCGAGTGGACTGGGAGGCGGGCACCTGGGTCCACGTCCGGGTCTCCAACACCGAACCCGTGATCCGGGTCATCAGCGAGGCGACGGATCCGGCCCGGGCCGACCAAATCTTTTCCGAGTGTCTGGCCAGGGCCCGGAAAGCTGTCAACGGAGTCTGAAAATGGCCCAACAGTCCTTGAAGATCGGAGTTTCGGGCGTTCGGGGCATCGCGGGCGTGTCCCTCACACCCCAGATCGTCGCGTCCTTCGCCGCCGCCTTCGGCACCTACTGCGGCCCCCGCCGCGTGGTGGTCGGCTCGGACACGCGGCCCTCGCGGGAAATGGTGAATCCGGCGGTCGTCGCGGGGCTGCTCAGTGTGGGGTGCACACCCGTGGACGTCGGCGTCGTCCCGGTGCCGACGCTCCAGTATCACCTGCGGAAGGCCGCCGGCGGCATCTGTATCACGGCCAGCCACAACCCCATGGAATGGAACGCGCTGAAGTTCTGTGGACCGGACGGAATCACTCTGAGAGCGAACCAGTTCGCCGAACTGCTCGACTTGTACCACCAAGGCGTATATCCCCGGGTCTCCAACGACGAGATCCCCTTCTGCGAGGAGGACTCCTCGGCGCTCGACGATCACCTCTCGGCGGTGCGGTCGCTGGTCGACGAGGATCTGATCCGGCGGCACCGACCGCGGGTCGTGGTCGATTGCTGCAACGGCGCCGCGTCCAGAGCTAGTCCGGCTTTTCTGCGCTCCCTGGGCTGCCGGGTCGTCGGCTTGCACACCTCGCCCGGAGAACCCTTCCCCCGAGATCCCGAGCCCACGCGGCGGAATCTGTCCGATCTTTGCGAGGCGGTCCGAAAGGTCAAGGCGGACGTCGGCTTTGCCCAGGACGCCGACGCGGACCGGGTGGCGATCGTCAGCGAGCGCGGCGAACCGCTGGGAGAGGACTGCACCATCGCCCTTGCTGTCCGACGGATTCTCGAGAAGGTTTCCGGACCCGTGGTCGTCAACGCCTCGACCAGTCGGATGGTCGACGACATCGCCGCCGAGGCGGGCGTCCTGGTCCATCGGACGAAGGTCGGGGAGGCGAACGTTCTGGAGCGAATGCTCCAGTGTGCCTCGCCGGTAGGCGGCGAGGGCAACGGCGGGGTGATCGTCCCCTCGGTCAACCCGTGCCGGGACAGTTTCGTCGCCATGGCGCTGATCCTGGAGATCATGGCGTCCGGAAACGCGACGATCGGCGAGGTCCGGGAGGGCCTGCCCTGCTACCACATCATCAAGGAGAAGGTCCCCTGCCGCTCCCGCGAGGCGGTCACTTTTGTGCGGCTCATGAAATACGCCTTTCGCGATGAGGAACTGGACTTCACCGACGGGATCAAGGTTCTCTGGCCCGACAAATGGTTGCATATTCGAGGATCGAACACGGAGGCGATGCTGCGGATCGTCGCCGAGGCCCGGGAAGAGGAGAACGCCCGGGAACTGGTGGAGCGGGTCATGGAGTATTTCCGCCCCATCGGCCAGTGAGGCGGGAGGAGAACGCGCCGGTTTCCCGCGGTGGGCCGCTGGGCGTCTCATGTCATGTCGAGGCGGCAGGGGGGGACGACGAACGCGCGAAGGCTTTTCCGGATAGCCGCGTTGGCGAGCGATCCGGCCGCTTCTCTCGGACCGGGAGATCTCGTTCTGGTGAAGACAACCAGGGGCGCGGATCAGCTGGATCGACTGGTTCCCACTCTGCTGGGCGCCCTTGGTTGGGGCTGACCCGCGTTGACCCGGTGACGTTCGCTCAAAGCGGTAAAACGCTTTCCCGTCGTCCTCCGGCTTCTCACGGTCGAAACCCCGGTCAAGGCTCCAATCTACGCATCGGAATCAGCGCGACCGGACCGAGAAGGCCGGAGGTTTCGACCTCCCAGCCGGAGGCGTCGAAGGGCCGGTAGCGGATGTCGACGAAGTTGATTTCGCGCATGATCTTCCAGCGCACGCCGCGGCGGTCCAAGTCGCGGATACGGTTGGCGGCGGTGTTCGTCACTTCGAGCTCGAGAACGTTGCCCCCGGCCCGAAGGTAACCGCCCACGCGTACTTTGAACGGAATGCTCCAAGCGGTCGCCACTTCACGTCCGTTGAGTCGCACGCGGGCGCTTTCACGGACCTCGCCGAGAACGAGCACCCAGTCGTCGACCGCTTGCCGTTCGGGCATCTCGAACTCGATCCGGTATCGAGCGGTTCCACCGAAGCGCTCAGCCTCGGGGCCACCCAACTCGGTCCACGATCTCAGCCGGCCGGTTTGGATCCGCGGGGGCAGAACCGGCCCGCCCTCGACGAACTCGATGGTCCACTCGCCGGTCACCGGCACGGCATCGCCGGACGAGAGCAGATACGTCCAGGCGTCCCCCGGCGCCGGTCCACGCGTGAGCGTCCGGAGCACGAACGACGCGCCCGGCTCGATCTGCAAATACACCTGGGTGCGGCCGTCCGCGCCACCTCGAGTCGCCGCAACCCCCACGGACCCGTCGAGGGGGTCGAGGAGTATCGCGGAATCGACCGGGACGCCGAGTGTCACCCAACCATCGAGGGCCTCGGCGGAAAGGTTCGCGAAAAAGTAATCGCGCCCGCGCCCGCTCTCGCGTCGGATGAATCCGACACCGGTGTCCGCCACCGGCTCCCGAGTCACCTCCTTGAGGCGTAGGGCGGCGAACACGTCGCCTCGAAGAATCTCTCCGCGGTCGGTGCGAAGCGTCTCGACCCCAGGCGTCTCGCCTCGAAACGCGAGACCGTCCACGAGCTCCCGGAACTCGCGCCGGCGCTTCTCCAGCCGCCCATAACCGGGAACATCCTCGGGCAGATCGGCAAAAATCACCGTCGCACCGTTTCCCGCGAGATCCATGATCCGCCGCATCGTGTTCAAGGGCATGCGCCTTGCGGGCGGTACGACGAGCGTCCGGTAGTGATTCCCCGGGGTGACCAGCCTTCCGTCCTCGGCGCGGGTCTGCATGAGCTGGTCGTCGGAGATGTAGTCGAAGGCGTACCCGGCGGCGTCCAGCGCCTTCGCCAACCGGCCCACGGGCTCGTCAACAAGGAACCCGACACGATGCACGGTAAGCTGCTTCTCAAAACCTTCCGGGTCGTCCCAAAGGTCGTATACCGGCCAGTACAGGAGGATGTCGTTGTCGGGGCGTCCCGCCTGGAGAATCGACTGGACCCGTGCGACGTACTCGTTCAGTGCCCGGAAGTCCCTCCACCACGTGTTGTTGGGACTGAACTGTGTGGACGCGTAAAACAGCCATCCGGGCCAGGGCACATCCCCGGGTGAATAGACGGTCCCGTGGTAAAAGACGTGATTGATGCCGTCGAGCAGCACGCGGTCCAGCTCGGGTTTAACATGGGACAGGGCGACCTTCCAGTGGTCCCGCAGCCAAGTGGCCGTCTCGCAGGACGTGAGCTGGCGGCCCGTAACATGCGAACCGGACGAGGCCATGCGGCTGACCAAAGGCTCGGGTAAGTCTTGGTCGTGGCGGACTGCTGCGGGATCGCGGCGCAGTCCGGGTATCGGAAACGGCGTCGACCCGAAGATCTCCGTTTCCGGGATGTCGACGGCCCCGTAGAGGTCCAGCAGGTTGGCCGGCGCCCCGTGCGACTGGTTGCGAACGACAAATCCGCGCTCGCGGGACCACTCCGCCCAGGCGAGGATGAAGTCCAGGTGAAGCCGGGACAGCGTGGCGCGGTAGTCGCTCTTGATCCGCCCGAGTGTCTCCGGATCCATCTCCTCCTCGCCAACGAGCTCGCCGGCGAATTGGTGGATGTCGTATCCGTGCATGTCAAGGAAAACCTCGGGCAGGCGTTCGGTCCAACCGGCGCCGGAATACTCGAAAGAATCGTGAAACTGTCCCCGAATCAGGTTCCGGGGGAACTCGGCGAACGCGCGATCGAAGGGTTCGAGATATCGACGGAGGGCCTCCGGCGAGTAGGGGTCGACAACGAAGCCCTCACCCCCGGGCGCGGCGCGCTTCACCAGCATGCCGGTCGGCTCTCCGCCGAGGCGCCCGTCGCGAGCCACAATCCCCGCG
>CAYRCA010000176.1:0-5106 GCA_964422565.1 uncultured Acidobacteriota bacterium
GCCGAGGCGATGAAGAAGGTGGGTAAGGACGGCGTCATCACCGTCGAGGAAGCCAAGTCGATCGAGACCTCCCTCGAGGTGGTGGAAGGCATGCAGTTCGATCGCGGCTACCTCTCCCCCTACTTTGTGACCGATCCCGAGCGAATGGAGTCGGCCCTGGAGAATTGCTACGTCCTGCTCCACGAAAAGAAGATCAGCTCCATGAAGGACCTTCTGCCTCTGTTGGAGCAGGTCGCCAAGACGGGACGCCCGTTGCTGGTGATCGCCGAGGATGTGGAGGGCGAAGCGCTCGCCACGCTCGTGGTCAACAAACTGCGGGGGACCCTGCAGGCCGCCGCTGTGAAGGCCCCCGGGTTCGGGGATCGGCGTAAAGCCATGCTGCAGGACATCGCCACCCTGACGGGCGGCAAGGTGATTTCCGAGGATCTGGGCATCAAGCTGGAGAACGTCCGCCTCGAAGATCTGGGTCGCGCCAAGAAGATCAGCATCGACAAGGACAACACGACCATCGCCCTCGACGATCGTCGAGGGCGAAGGTTCGCAGGAAGATATCGCCGGGCGGGTCAAGCAGATCCGGATGCAGATTGAGGAGACCACCTCCGACTACGATCGGGAGAAGCTGCAGGAACGGCTGGCCAAGCTGGTCGGCGGTGTCGCGGTGATCAAGGTCGGCGCGGCGACGGAGACGGAGTTGAAGGAGCGGAAAGCTCGCGTCGAAGACGCCATGCACGCCACCAAGGCGGCCGCCGAGGAAGGCATCGTTCCCGGCGGCGGAGTGGCGTACCTGAGGGCCGCTCAGGCACTGGCCAGCTTCGAGCTTTCGGAGCCCGACGAAAGAGTGGGCATCAAGATCGTTCGCCGCGCGCTGGAGGAACCGGTGCGCCAGATCGCCCAGAACGCCGGGCACGAGGGTGCCGTGGTGGTCGGTAAGATACTTGAGTCCAAGGATTTCGCCTTCGGCTTCAACGCGGAGACGGAGAAGTTCGAGGATCTCGTCAAGGCGGGAGTGATCGATCCGACCATGGTGACCCGGACGGCTCTGCAGAACGCCTCTTCCATCGCCAGCCTGCTGCTGACGACCGAGGCTCTGGTGACCGAGATTCCGGAGGCCGACGAGAAGACCCCGGCGCCACACGGTGGCCCGGGCATGGGCGACATGTACTAAGTCGAAACCCCCGAAGGGAGGTGCGACACCGCGCCTCCCGAAGGCTTGGAGCGGAGGGGAGTCCGTGGGCTCCCCCCGCTTTTTTTTCGTCCATCCTCCGCCCCTGCGGTGAAACACGCCGCCGGGCCGAGGGACGGATTGTGGAAGTGGGGCGGCCGGGCGACCGGATCGGGTGGCCGGAAGCCCCGAACCCCGGTAGACTAATCCGGTTCTGGTGAAACAACGAGCCTACATTCTCCTGTTTTGCGGCCTCGTCTGCTATTTAACGCTTTTCTACAAGATCGGCGCCCTCCCCTTTCTCGGCGCCGACGAACCTCGGTACGCTCGAATCGCCGAGGAGATGATCGAGCGAGGCGACTACGTCACCCCCCACCTGCTCGGCCGTCCCTGGCTGGAGAAGCCCCCGCTCCTGTTCTGGCTTTCCGCCGCCGGCTTTCACCTTTTCGGGGTCTCGGAGTGGGCGGCTCGGCTCCCCGTTGCCTTCCTGGCCCTGGCTGCGGCGGTGCTGCTGGCCTATGTCACTTTTCGCTTGGTCGGAAGTCGGCCCGCCGTGCTCGGTTTTCTGGTTCTGATGACTTCGGGCTTCCACGCCCTCTTCGCCCGTTCCGTGTCGACCGACCCCCCGTTGACCGCGACCATCAGCGCCGCTCTGGCCTGTGGATTTCTGGCCGATCGTCGTTCCGGCGTCGGGTGGAGCCTCGCCGCCGGCGCCTGCCTGGGTCTGGCGGTCCTGGCCAAGGGGCCGGTGGCGGTCGTGCTTTTCGTGGCCATCTTCGCGGTCTACTTTTGGTGCGTGGACGGGGTCGGTTGGACGGGGCGGAACCTGCTGGCCGGCGTCTCCTCATTCGCGGCGGTTTCGGTTCCCTGGTTCTGGATGGTCTGGCAGGCCAACGGCAAGGACTTCATATACACGTTTCTGCTGGACCACCACCTGGCTCGCTTTGTCACCGACCTGCATCATCACAGCCAGCCGTTCTGGTTCTATCTGCCGATTCTGCTGGTGGGGTTGTTTCCGTGGAGTTTCTTCCTGTATTCGTCGATTCGCACCATTTGGCGGGAGCGGAATGACCTTGTGAGCGACAGGGGCGCCTTCCAACTGTTTCTCTGGATCTGGGCGCTGGTTCCCCTCGTCTTCTTTACCGCCGCAACGAGCAAGCTGGCCGGCTATGTCCTCCCTGTCGTGCCGGCGGTGGCTCTCCTGGTGGCGCTGGAGTGGGACCGCTTCGTGCGACGGGAATTGGCGACCTACTGGTCGATGAAGGTGCAGCTGGCTCTGCTCGGGGCCTTCAGCCTCCTCCTGGCGGCGACGCTGGTCCTCGGTTTCGAATTCCGCTACAACGCTCTGAACACCGGGGTCCAGGTCGCCGTTCCCGTCGTCGCGACGGCCCTTCTGGGGCGATTCGAGTTTCGAAGGCGCCGCCCGGTCCCGCTCTTCCTCACTCTCGTGGCGGGAATGGCCTTGACCCTGGCTTTGCTTTACTGGAAGGCGTCTCCCGTGGTGGCCGATTTCCACTCTACCCGGGGACTCTCTCGGATGGCGGAGCCCTATCTGAGCGAGAGGGAGCCGCTCATCCTCTACCGGTTCTTCCACCACTCGGCACAGTACTACACCGGCTACCTGACGACCCGGGAGTCGGTGAACCGTCCGGACGAGCTTCGCGCTTACGCCGAGCGGCATCCCCAGGAACGATACCTGCTGCTCACCAAGAATGGGGGGCGACTCGAACTGGGCCGGATCGCGGATGCGCAGGTCCTGAGTGAGCGAGGCGACCTGTTCCTGCTCGTCATCGAGGAGCCGGTGGAAGGCTGGGTCCTCGAGTCGGAGGAGGAGTAAACCCGCGCCTGGGTTGAGGGGAGGAGGAGCCCTCCAGGTTCAACACCCGGTGCGGAGAGATGCCCCGTTTCTTGCGGCCCCTCGCGCCCTCCGCCGGGACCCCCGGAGCGGGTCCGTCAAGTTGTCCGACACCAGGCTTTCCGGTAAGATCGGCGCTTGGAGTTGCCATGGCGCTGAGGCTCTACAACACGCTCACGAGGCGGATCGAGGAATTCCACCCTCTTCGCGACAACGAGGTTCGCATGTACACGTGCGGCCCCACGGTTTATCATTTCGTTCATATAGGGAACTTCCGAACTTTTCTTTTTCAGGATATTCTGCGACGGTACCTTCTTTATAAGGGCTACCGGCTCCTCCACGTGATGAACATCACCGACGTGGAGGACAAGATCATCGCCGCCGCCCGCAGCCAAAGCGTGTCCATCTCGGAGTACACAAAGCGGTTCGAGACGGCGTTTCTCGAGGACATGGAGACGTTGCGGATTCAGCGTCCCGAGGTGATGCCGCGGGCGACCGAGCATATCGAGGAGATGATCGAACTCGTGCGCCGCCTGGAAGACAAGGGATACACCTACCAGGGTGACGGCTCGACCTATTTCCGAATTGCCCGCTTCGGCGATTACGGGAAGCTGTCCCGGTTGGATGCCGAAATATCCGAGGACATGGGCGGGGGCGGGCGGACCGACGAGGACGAGTACAGCAAGGAGAATCCGAGGGATTTCGTGCTCTGGAAAGCCGGCAGGGAGGGGGAGGAGTGGTGGAACTCGCCCTTTGGCAACGGCCGTCCCGGATGGCACCTGGAATGCTCCGCCATGAGCATGAGGTATCTGGGCGAATCCTTCGATATCCATTGCGGCGGGGTCGATCTGATTTTCCCTCACCACGAGAACGAGGTCGCCCAGAGTGAATCCGTCACCGGCAAGCCCTTCGTGCGCTTTTGGCTGCACGCGGCGCACCTCGTCGTCGAGGGCCAGAAGATGTCCAAGTCCCTCGGCAACTTCTACACGCTTCGAGACTTGCTGGATCAAGGCTGCGACGCCTTGGCGCTTCGCTATCTCCTGGCCTCGGTCCACTACCGAAAGCAGCTAAACTTCACCTTCGAGGGGGTGGAGCAGGCTGAGGCCGCCATCCGGCGGGTCGACGATTTCCTGATTCGCGTGCGGGAGGTCAAGGGCTCGGCGTCTCGGCGGGGCCGGTTGAACGGACTGGTGGCGGCGGCCCGGAGCCGGTTTGAGGATGCGATGGACGACGACTTGAACGTGTCGGCGGCTCTGGCGGCTCTTTTCGAGCTGATCCGGGAGGTCAATCCGGCCCTTGAGCGGGGACAGGTGGAGGCCGCGGACCGGGATCGACTGCTTGCCTTGTTCCGTGACGCCAACCAGGTCTTCGATGTCTTTCGAGTCGACGCGCAGTCTCTGGAGGATCGGGAGATACTCGGATTGATCGAGGAGAGGGACCGAGCACGTGGTAGCCGGGATTACCGGCGGGCGGACGAAATCCGAGACATGCTTCTGGAGCGCGGGTTCCTGTTGGAAGACACCCGGGAGGGAACGAGATGGAAGAGGTGGAAGTAGCACTGGACGCATCTCGGGCGCGGGACGTCATCTCCCGCCACATGCTGGCGGATGGGTTCGACCTGGTGATCGACTTGGAGAAGAGTCGCGGTTCCCGGATCTACAACGCCCTGACGGGCGAGGTGTACCTGGATTTCTTCGGTTGCTTCGCCACGATGCCCCTGGGATACAACCATCCCCGGATGACGACGCGGGACGCCCTGGAGGAGTTGGCTCTGGCCGCGATTCAGAAGCCCTCGAACTCCGATGTCTACTCGGTCGAGATGGCGCGTTTTGTGTCCACCTTCGGTCGGCTCGCCAAACCCGATTTCATGAAGTACCTTTTCTTTATCGAGGGGGGTACGCTCGCCGTCGAGAACGCGTTGAAGGCCGCTTTCGACTGGAAGGTGCGCCGGAACCTCGCCGCAGGGGTTTCGGGAGAACGGGGCTATCAGGTGATCCATTTCCGTCAGGCGTTTCACGGACGCTCGGGCTACGCCCTCTCCCTGACCAACACCGCGGACCCCCGCAAGACCCAGTACTTCCCCAAGTTC
>CAYRCA010000176.1:5116-8140 GCA_964422565.1 uncultured Acidobacteriota bacterium
CTTCCACCACTGCTTCCACGGCCGGACCGGCTACACGATGTCGATGACCGAGTCGCCGGATCCCAGGAAGACGCAGTACTTCCCGAAGTTCGACTGGCCGCGGATCTCCAACCCCAAGTGCGTGTTTCCCCTCGAGGGGGAGAACCTCGAGGGGGTGGAGGCCGCCGAGCGGGAGGCGGTGGCGGCGATTCAATCGGTCCTGGAGGGGGAGGGCGCCGAAGAGATCGCGTGCGTCATCCTCGAACCCATCCAGGGCGAGGGGGGAGACAACCATTTTCGTCCGGAGTTCCATCGGGAGCTCCGACGAATCTGCGACCAGAACGAAATACTCCTCATCTACGACGAGGTTCAGACCGGGTTCGGCTCGACGGGTCGCATGTGGGCGTGCGAGTACTATGTGGAGCCGGATATCCTGGCCTTCGGGAAGAAATCGCAGGTTTGCGGGATCATGGCGGGTGGGCGCCTGGACGAGGTTCCGGAAAACGTGTTCCGGACCCCCAGCAGAATTAACTCGACCTGGGGCGGAAACCTCGTGGATATGGTGCGCTGCCGGATGTACCTGGAGATCTACGAGCAGGAGCGAATTGTGGAGAACTCCCTTTGGCTGGGTGAGGTGCTGCTGAGGGAACTCCGGAATCTGGCGGAGGATTTTCCGGCCGTTGTCTCCAACGTGCGGGGGAAGGGCCTCTTCTGTGCGCTGGATCTGCCCGACCGGGAGTTCCGAAGGCGGTTTCTCAGGAAGTTGTTCGGCAAGCGGGTGATCATGCTGCCTTGCGGCGAGAGGTCGGTCCGATTCCGCACCGCCCTGAACATTCCGGAGGAGGATCTTCTGATGGGGGTCTCGCTGATCCGCGAGGCGTTGGGGGAGTGTGCCTGAGGTCAACCCGTCGGGCGTCCTCCCCCGGGCTGCGTGCGCCGGGCCCAGGAGGTGAGGTCGGATCACCTTGGCCCTTCTTGCCGCTGCACTGAATTCTCAGCCACCGATTACCCGGATTTCACCGAGTGGTTCTCCGACGTGACTTGGGGCTCCGGACCAACCTCGCCCGCCTTGATTGCCCGGAGGCTTTATTGCATAATACGGGCTTCGGCGAGCGGGAATAGCTCAGCTGGTAGAGCGCGACCTTGCCAAGGTCGAAGTCGCGGGTTCGAGTCCCGTTTCCCGCTCCAGTTCCTCCTCCCCTTCCCATTGCGTTTCGCCGATTGGGGTTCCGGGGTGTGTCGCCGGTTGATTCGGCGGTCCGAATCGACCTATGTGACGGAGTACCCCTGTGCGGCGGCCCGCTCGCCCAGAACCTCCGCCCCATCCTCGGTGATGGCCACGATGTCCTCGTGGCGGATCCCCCACTGCCCATCGAGATAGATCCCCGGCTCGATGGAAAAGGTCATCCCCGGCTCGAGCTTCGTGGGATTTCCCTGGACGATGTAGGGAGGTTCGTGCCCGTCCAGACCTATGCCGTGACCCAGGCGGTGGGTAAAGAACTCGTATTCCGGTCCGTAGCCCGACTCTTCGATGATCCGCCGCGCCACCGCGTCGAGGTCCCCGCAGGTCACTCCGGGGCGGGCCGCCTCGATGGCGGCGCTCTGGGCCGAGTAGACGATGTCCCAGACAGTTTCCTGGAGACCCGACGGCTGGCCGAAGGTGACGGAACGGGTGACGTCGGAGCGGTAACCCCTCACACTGCAGCCGCCGTCCATCAGAACGACATCTCCGAGCCGGAGTTGACGACCCCGGATGGAGCCGTGCGGCAAGGCCGAATTGGGTCCGAACAGCACCAGCGCTCCGCCCTGGGCGCCGAGGCGCGCGTGGGCCTCGGCCACGGTGGCGGCCAGGTCGCCCTCCTCCAAACCTTCCCAGAGATCGCTGAGGGCCGCCGCATAGGCCCGCTTGGTGATTTCGTTCGCGAGTCGCATGGACTCGATCTCCACCGGGCTCTTGCGAATCCGGCAGCGCTCCGAATACTGGCGCCCGTCCAGGAATTCGACCTCCGGGCAGGCTCCACGCAATCCCGACAACACAAAAAGCCGGGTCGTCGGCTCGACCGCCACGGACCCGGACCGTACTCCCGCGTCGTCCAGCGCCCGGCGGACCAGCCGGTAGGGGTCCTCATGCTCCCGCCAGGTCAGGACGTCCGCCTCGACACGGACCTGCTGGCGGGCGCGCTCCTCCTCGAACGCGGGGACGATCAGGGTGGGTCTGGCGTCCCGGCCGAGGACTGCGCCAAAGAGGCGTTCGCTTCGTCCCCAACGAATACCCGTGAAGTATTCGAGAGAGGATCCGGCCTCGGTGAAGAACGTGCCGACGTCGTCCTCCCGGAGGAGGCCGAGCAGGAGATCGAGCCGTCGGCCGAACTCGGTTTCCGGGATCGGCTGGAGATCGCGGGTCAGACTCTCCAACTCGTCCAGGGGCCCGGTGGGCTGATCGAGGAAGCTGACGGGCGTCTCCACCGGACCGCAGGAAGCAAAGACGCTCCCGGACAGAGCGGCGATCAGAAATTTTCTTCGTCTCATGGCTTGAGTGCTCGTGATACTTAGGGATTATGGTAGCAGTTTCATGAGAAGCAAAATGGGGAGGCTCATTTCGGCAA
Source organism: uncultured Acidobacteriota bacterium (assembly GCA_964422565.1). Lineage (GTDB taxonomy): Bacteria > Acidobacteriota > UBA6911 > RPQK01 > JAPXNP01 > CAYRCA01. The sequence continues at coordinate 7,702 of CAYRCA010000176.1, forward strand.
GCGTGTAAAGGTGCTTCATCATTGATGATTTTTCTTCGAAATTGCGGCCCCCTGTGCTATGATGCCCCGGTGGGATTCAAAGGCTTTTCTAATGGATCTTCTGGGGTAAAGAGACTTCAACCTGACTTCCGCTCCGAAAGAAACCTCGCGGTCGCCATCCTCAAGCAGGCTTGGCATGAGGCCGTCATCGACCTCTACGTGGTTAAGGAGACGTCGAGGAAGGACTACAGCCAGCTGAAGAAGAAGGCGATCGAGTGGATCCGCTCCGATGAGGACGGATTCCCCTACTGGTGCCAGTTGGCGGATGTCGACCACACGGCGGTGCGGCAGAAACTGAACGACGCCCTACGGTACCAGAGGCGAGTCGTACGGCTCGCGATGGAAGCCTGACTGAGGCTGCGGCGGGTCCGCCGGGGTCCTTGAGAAGGGGAGGAAAATT
>CAYRCA010000177.1:0-3510 GCA_964422565.1 uncultured Acidobacteriota bacterium
GATCCGGGCGGCACCATAGCCGGTATCCACGCCCCGGTGGTGGAACTCGGCGATGGCCGCCTGATGGCGCTGGGCCGGGGCGGAAACATCGATGGGCGGATGCCGCGGAGCGTTTCCCGAGACATGGGAAAGACTTGGACCTACAGTGCCAGCCCCTTTCCTCCTATCGCCAGTACCCAGCGTCCTGTCCTGCTTCGCCTGAGGGAGGGACCGCTCTTCTTCGCATCCTTCGCCCCCAACATGGAGTTCCGGGATGGGCGGGGAAGGAGCTATCCCGGATCCGGTCTCTTCGTCGCCCTATCCTACGACGAGGGGGAGACCTGGCCCGTACGTCGCCTGCTCACTCCGGGGGCCGCGAACCGGAAGCTCCAGACCTCGCGCAGCCGGGAGTTTCTGGTCGGCTCGTTCACTGCCGAGCCGAGCGGCTACCTGGCGGGCACCCAAGGCCGCAACGGGGTGATCCACCTGATTAGTTCCATCCATCACTACGCTTTCAACCTGAAGTGGATCGAAACCCCACCTGAAGCGGTCGAGGAGCTCCCGCTGCCGGCCCGCGATCGGCTGGGAACCCGTTACGGAGAAGATGAACCTCCGACGGCGGCCGCGCACCCCGGCCGCATCCGTTTTCTCAGTCGCGGGCCGCGGGAACCGGATATCACGCGACAGGTCGCCCCGGGCGTGCTGGAGCTAGACGCGGGCGAAACCGAGGGCGGCCGCTGGGTGGTCGCCGAGAACCGCTTCGCCGGCCTTACTTCGGGTCGGGGCTTTACGGCGGAGATTCGCGCCCGAGTCTCGGCATCGGGCTCCCCGAACCGCGGCCTCGATTTTATGATCCATCTGGGTGGAGAGGAGGGGTTCTCCCATCACGTCAGCATCACGCCCAACGGAATCCACGCTTGGGATGCCTTCAGCTTGGTACCCTTGGCTCTCGGGCTGGACAACGCGTCCTCGATGCACACCTACCGGCTTGCCGTGGGGGAGGATGGGCTGCTGCGCGTGTTCCGGGACGGTGTGCGGATCGCTCTCCGCTCACCGGTCCAATTCCGGGATCCCGGCGTCGAGGGGTCCGGACCCTACCTCCTGTGGGGCGCGGCACGCGGGGTATGGGCACCCGGGCTGCAGGCCGAGATCGAGTACGTGGCCTTCGACGTCACCGGCGGTTACCGACCCTGACATGGATCCGGCGAGTCTCGCAGTGAAACCAGCAGACGAGAAAGTCGCCTCCGGGCATCTCCACGATGCTCGGCGAATGGTTGTGGAAATCCTCGGGTGAGAAGACAATTTTGGCCTCATACAGGGGAGCCTCGTTTCCATCGATGATCGCCACGGAGACAATCACCGCCAAAATCATAAGTCACTCCTTCCCCCTCTCCAGAGATTTGGAGGCTTGCGCGGTGTCCCTTCATCAAACAACCGCCAACGCGCAACCCTCTAGTTGCCGATCCGCACGGCGCGCACGATTCACGCGTTTCGGTCAATCCGAATTCCGGACGATCCGAAAGCGGTGGAAGGCGGCGCGAAAACCGGCGCCCTTGGGGCTGCAGGCGTAGAGGCCGCATTGCACCCCGTCCCGCCCCGGAGCATCCAGATGGGCGATCCTCATCAGCTTCCACGGGGCCTCCGTCGTTCGGCGGAATTCGACTTCCATGTCGCAACCGCGCCGGGTGACCCGAAGCCGGACCTCTTTCGCCCGACGGGGAAAATCCTGGACCGACCAGTCGGAGAACCCCCCGTTGGTTACCACCGCGCCCAATCGGGACGGGCCTTCCGGTTCGTACTCGACGGAAGTCTTCAGCCAGCAATCTTGGGAGGCCCGCACCATCAGGCCCGCCTGGTCGTATTGGTGCGCGGGCTGAAAGAGGACGTGTGCGAGGGCGGTGAAGTCTCCCGCCACCTCGAGAAACAGGAAGTGCCCGTTGTCGGCGTTGAAGCCGTAATGAGTCCTCCGCCAGAAATCCGTCTCCGCGTCGGGCTCCACCAGGAGCCGCCCGGGAACCGGTTCCACCCGCCACCGAGCGGGCGGATTCAGCCAGCGCAGCCGAGGATCCAGATCGGCGGAGGTAAAACGTTCGTCAAGCGCCCCGCCAACGCCCCCATCCCCGCTCCCGTTCTCCGGCGGCCTCTTTCCCATGGTGCACCGGTGCCTAACGCCCGGGCGGCGGATCCCAGATCGTGCCGGCGATGAACCGTTCCGAATTCGGATCGGTGTTGTAGTAGTACACCGACACCAGCTTCCCGTCGCTCCGCTGCACGGTTCGCGGGTAACCCAGATCCCAATTCCCCCCGTCGTCGCGCAGGACGACGGGTTCGCTCCAGGTGCGCCCCTCGTCCGAGCTGAGCTTGGCACGCAGGCCGTAGGGATCCAGGCGATACGCGTAAAGCAGCGCCAGCCGGCCGTCCTTCAGCTTCAAGAGGCTCGGGGGGCCTCCTCCGAGCTCCGACACCGGGCGGCCCGTGTGCGTCCAAGTCCTCCCGTCGTCCTTCGAGAGATAGGAATCGATAGACCTTCGATAGCGAACCAGCGTTAGAATGGATTCGTCCGAAAGCCGGACGGAACTGGGCATGATGGCGTACTCGTTCCCCTCCGGCTCGGGAGTAACGAACGACTCCAGGTTCCACGTCTTGCCCCCGTCGCGAGTCCGCACACAGATCACCGCCCCCTCCCGGCCGTTCGACTTCGCCGCGGTGAGGAACAGGGTCATGTCGTGCTCGCCGTTGATCAGGTAGTCGGTGCGGGCCGCCGTGCCCGGTTGACCGAAATCGGGCAACCGGAAAGGACCCTCCCAGGTCTTGCCCCGATCCATGGAGTAATGGAAGCGGGACTGCCCGGCGTGGATGCTGGTCATTCTGGCGGTGAAGATGAAGTCGGGGTGGGAGAAATCGATCCCGCCGGGGCAATCGGTCAGGGGCCTTCCCTCCATCCCCGTGGGAACTCCCGCCACCTTCTCGTCAGGCGGCGGGCGGAGCCCCTCCGGACGTTCGATCCTCCAGGTCTCCCCCCCGTCGAGCGACCGAGCCAGCCCGTGCTCGGCGGGACGCTCGTAGTCGATGGCGTGGCCCCGCTCGGTCTGTCGGAAGTGACCCACTTCGAAACCCACCAGAATCTCGTCTCCCCAAGACCAGATGCCGTGGTTCGCGGGCCAGCCCGCGAAACGGCCCTCCTCATGGAACACCACCACGTGGCGGACTTCGGACGACGCCGCTCCAACAAGGCCCGCGGCGGCGCACATCGACGCCAAAAAGACAATCACTGCTTTCATTCCTATTTCTCCCCTCAGGATTCACCTCTGGGGAAGTATCTTGCCAGTTCTAAAACAGAATGTCATGTTCGAAACGACGGACCGATGGAGATTCCGCCGCCTTTCGGGAAAAGCCGGGCTGGGATAGAGTCGACAGTCTCGCGGAGTTTCCCCGCCAGGTCGCGGACCGTCCCGCCGGCGCCTGACCCGGAAGGCGCCAGGTAACTTTGGTCCGCACGAGGTCGAAGACTGCTTTCTCGCTCCCAATCCG
>CAYRCA010000177.1:3520-8133 GCA_964422565.1 uncultured Acidobacteriota bacterium
GTTTTTCTCCTCGTCCCACAAACCTCTACCGCGCCGGTGCCGGAGTCCGGATCGCGGCTTCGATGTAGGAGTGGGGACGCTTATCGGACGTGAAGTAATAGATCGCCATCAATTCGCCGTCCGCGTTCTGGATCAGCTGAGGATAACCGATAGCCCAGCGGATTGTCTCGGATCACGACTTCCTCCCCCCAAGTGGCACCTCCGTCGCTGCTGAGGCGGACCAGCATCCGGCGGGTTGTCCGGTTCCCGTAGGCGCAGGCCAGCCGTCCATCCTTCAGCACCGCAAGTCCCGGGGGATTACCGTTGTGCAGTCCCGTCTCACACACCTTGCTCAAGAAGGACCAAGTGCGGCGGTTGTCCGCGGAAACGTAGGCGTCGATCCAGCAGAGCTGGCCGTCGTCACGCGGATTCCGCCGACGCAGGGCGACCACGATCTTGCCGTCCTGAGTGCGAACGGCAGACGGCATTACCGCCCGGTGCTGATCGGTCCAAGGCACGATCCACGAAACAAACCGGAACGTCTCGCCGCCATCGGTCGTTTCGACCACAAAGGGCTTGTCCAGTCGACTCGCGTGTTGGATGCCCGTCTTGCGACCGGCCATGAAGATCAGGCACGACTCCGGACCGGCGACCAGATAGCTGGTGCGGGAGGTGTTTTGCAGGCCCACAAGGTTCGGATCGTCCATCATCCCGTTGAATCGGTAGGGGCCGCTCCAATCCCTGCCGCGATCGTAGGAAACAAAGAAAGCGCCGACGGGGTCATCTGTGCCGTGATAGCCGGTCGCCGCAACCCTCAGCGCGAAATCCGGATGACCGAAATTGAGCCGACGGGGAGGGTCGTGGGTCGCCGCCGTCGCCGACGAAGTTCTCCGGATCTTCGGTTTTCCAGATCTTCCCCCCATCCGTGCTGCGGGCCAGTCTGGTCAGAATCGGACCTTCGATGTTGTGACCACTCCGCTCGACAAACGGGCCGTTTCGGAATAGCCCACAAGAATCTCAGTTCCACGCCACGCCCAAGCGCCGTTGTTCGCCGGCCAGGCCAGAAAGCGACCCTCTTCGGCGGCAACGACAACATGGTTGATTTCGGGCGCCCGCTCTCCCGCTTCGGACGACTTCCACATATCGGGATCGAACACTGTAGACACGATATATCGGTAGGGTTGCGCTCCCGCTTGTAAGCTATTGTTCCAATAGTAGGTCAACACCAGTTTCCCATCCCGCCGTTCCACCATCCGGGGATATCCGACATCCCGGTTGGCGCCGTCACCGCTACGGAGCACGATTTCATCACTCCAGGATCTGCCGTTATCGGAGCTGAATCTGACGTTGACCCGCGAACCGTATTGACTGCGATGAATATGGGCCAAGGCCAATCGTCCGTCGCTCAATTTCACCAGGGCCGGAGGTGATCCACCTCGCCCGGTGTCGGCAGCAGGGTCCTTGAGTCGCTCCCAGGTTTCTCCGTTATCCTGAGACAGATAACTGGTCAACAGATCCTGGCCGTCTCCTTTCCGGGTTCGAATAACAGTAAGGATTGCCGAGGACGACAAACGCACGGAGGACGGCATGATGTCAAACCTCTCCGGCTCGGGACCAACCCAGGAAACTCTTTCCCAGCTCAGCCCTCCATCGGTGGTTCGCGCACAGACCACCCGACCCTCGCGATCGTCGCTCTTGGCAACCGTTAAGAAAACTGTCAACTCATGCCGGCCGTCCACAATATAGTCGGTCCGGGTGGCGACTCCCTGCGTGCCCATATTCGGCAATGCGAACGGCCCATTCCAAAGGTTGCCGCGATCATAGGAATAATAGAAATGCGAAGGACCCGTGTGGTTCGTCGCCCGTAAGAACGTCAGAGCCAGATCCGGGTGGGCGAAATCTATGCCTTCGGACAGAGCCGTGGGCGAGTGGGCCATATCGTCGGGCAGCACGTTGTTGTACCTCCACCCCGTCTGACCCCGTTCGTAAGCATCCTCTATGCTCCAAGTGAGGCCTCCATCCCGGCTGCGGGCGTACTTATCCCGGGCTGTACTTTGGTCGTAGGTGTGCCCAGTCTTCTCTCTGTGAGCGGCTTCGACAAAACCGACGAGTATTTCATCGTCCCAAATCCACATGCCGTGATTGGCCGGCCAACCCGCGAAACGACCCTCCGCGTAGTACACCGCTCCGTGTTGAACGCCGGTTTCATGCGCAGGCTCGGTCTTCTCCGTATGGCCGTTGCAGGAGAAAAGGATGGAGCACACCATCAGGAATGGGATCGAGCCCGATCGGAATCTTCTCTTAACGCTGTCATTAAGCGGCATGATCAATCCTCCTGAATTAAACTCGAGCAGTGAACGAAAATGGTGCTGAAGACCCCGACAACGGTGGCCGGCGGCTGGGGAGCGACCGCGAACAGCGGGTATTGCATCATCGGCGAGGTTGAATCTCGGGCGGCGCCGCGTCTCCAGGTTGTGGCGTAGCGGTCACGTCGTCTACGTGGAAGACCGCCGCCGGAACGGGGTCGTCGGCCCCGGGCAGGTCCTCCGGACCGGGCTCCGGGTTCATCCGGCGGGTCGGCTCGTTCCGGTACGCACCAGTCCGGAAGGACAAACGCTCGACACTGCGGACCGTTTCGGTGAAATCGGCGCCGGACAGCACCGTGGCGCCGTCGATCGAAAGGTGGAACTTGCCCGTGGGAACGTCCACCGCGACCCCGATGGTGTACCAGACGTCCGGCTCGTAGGGAGCGAGATCGACCAGGGCGGCGCCGTTCATTGTCCGGATCCATCCGTCCTCTTCGTAGAGAATGCGGATGGGACGCGCGGCCCAGCGATCCATCACCTCCATCTCCAGGCGCCCCGTCGTGTTTTGCCGCGCGCACACCTTCCAGCTCAGCCGGGCGGTAACGCTCTCGGGAAAGACGCGGACCGCCCGCGCGTAGTCGTAGGGATCTTCGTCCCGAAGTTGCAGGCTCTTATTTTCCGCGTTCGGAAACTCGACCACATCCACGGGGGCCCAGCGCGGGCTGTAGATGTTCCAGTCGACGACAACACCGCCCGCGCGCATGCCGTCGAAAGTGTCGGACACCGGGTCTGTGACGACGCTCCGCACAGGCAAGGGGATCCGGCTGACCCACATGTCCTCCTTGTTCATGCTGTAGGCCACCCACATGTCTTCGCTCGGCGGGTTCCCGTTGCCCTCCACGATCCCCCGCACATACTGCTGGCCCCAATCCTTGTATTTTCCCTGGAAGCGTCGCGGGGGCACTTCCCCGTTGACCAGCAGTTTGTCGTCAAAAAGGATTCCGTCGTCGCTGGTGACGATGGCCAGCGGGTAGCGCCGCCAGGTGTCGTTGATGGGATTGTGCACCAGCGCGTAGCGGCCGTCCTTGGTCCGCTGGCCCCAGATCTTCGCCCCGTCCATCAGGATGGTGGGCACCTCGACCGGAGCGCTCCAGCTCTCGCCGTTGTCGGAGGACAGGGCGGCCAGCGACCATTTCCACAACCCCACAACCTTACCGTCCTTCCGCCGAAAGAAGGAAAGGGCCTGAATCCGGCCGGTCACCGCGTAGAAACCATCTTCGCTGCGGTCTTCGTCCCACCACTGCTGGGTGACTAACCGGTTGGCGAGCAGAGCCTCACAGGCCTCAATGAACCCGGGATCCTGGGAACGCCGGTAAAACGGCAGGGTGGTGTTCTCCTCCGACCAGCCGTGAGCGGAATTGTAGCGGATGAAGTAGATCGGCCCGTAGGTCCCGTCGGGGTAAGCCTCGCGGACCACGCGCCCGACGCCGCCCGAACCGAACGGGTTGGGTGCCCGACCATGAAAACCCAGCACCAGGAGCCGCCCGTTGGGCGCCGCGTAGAACCCCATCCGCTGGTGCATCATCGCGGGACCGTCCTCGGGCAGCTCGTAGGGAGGAAAGACCACCTGCGGCTTCTCCCAATTGCGGCCGTCCACGGAGGTGGCGACCAGAGTCTGTCCCGGAGCGATATGCTCGCCCACCGGGTTGCTCAAGTACTGAAAGTAGAATCGGTCGTTCCAGTAGGCCAGGTTGGGCGCGTGGTTGTAGGTCCAGCCGAAATCCTCGGCCAGTTCCGGGCGGGTCCGGTTGGCCCGGAACACTTGGCGGCTCTCCACACCGATCGCGGGGCGCAGGCGTCCCTCGTGATGGGCGGTGTCGATGAAGACCCCGCCCACATAGCGAACCGGCTCGGCGGCGGTCCCGGTCTGCGCCGTCGCAACCCCCGCCGGAGCGATCAGCATCCCCGTCAGGCCCACACTCAACGCCCGAAGCAACCTTGGCCGAGCCATGTTACCTCCTCAATGGAAACGGGTTGAGACGACCGCCCGCGGCTCGGCCGCTACTCCCTCTTCACCAACCAGATTTCGGCGACGTCCGTGCCCCGTCCGTTGCCGCCTCGACCGGGCTCCCCCGTAAAGCTGAGTTCCAGCGTGCCGTCGGCCGTGGCCTCCCGGGGGATGTCGAACTCCAGAGGCGCCGAGGGGGAGGGCCGGGCCATCCACGGATGGATCTCGTACCGGCCGTCCGCCGTCAGCCTGAGCCGCGTCGCGCCGGTGGCTCCGTACACCACCCGCACCCTGTATTGCGCTCTTGGGTCGAGGTTCTC
>CAYRCA010000178.1:0-4884 GCA_964422565.1 uncultured Acidobacteriota bacterium
AAGTCCACCGTCTCCAGAGTCTCGTCCCGATCCTCGTTGGGGAAGCCAGCCATGAAACCATACTTGACGTAGACGTCCGAGCCCGCCAGCAAATCGTTGACCTCCCGCACCTGGGCCAGCGTGTTGCGCTTCATGATCTCCTTGAGCCGCTTTTCCGACCCCGACTCGATGCCGATCCAGAGTTCCTTGAAGCCGGCCCGATGAAGCTTGTCCAGCATTTGGCGGCTTCGCTTGTGGAGGTAGTCGATGCGGCAGGGGACCTGAATCAGCAGATCGAAGTCCCTCTCGATCAGCAGGTCGCAGATCTTCTCCACCCTGCCCGGATGGCCGAAGAAGTAGTCGTCCTCGATGAAGATCGCCTGGACGCCATAGCGCTCCACCAGAAAGGCGATGTCCTCCACCACTCGCTCGGCCGAGTGGTGGCGAAAGCGACGCTCGTTGAACTTCAGGTTGTAGCAGAACTCGCAGTCGTAGGGACAGCCGCGGCTGGTGACGATCTGCAGTTGCGCCTCGTCGGTCGACGGCGCCCGGGTGAAGTAATGCTCCATTCGGATCAGGTCGTAGTCCGGCCGGGGGATCGCGTCCAAGTCCTCGATCATGGAACGGTAGGGGCCGTGGTGCAGCTGCTCGCCCCGCCTGTAGCCGATACCGGCCACCGAGCCCAGGTCGCCGCCCTCACGCAGGCAGTCGGCCAACTCAACGATGGTGATTTCCCCCTCTCCTTTGACGATGATGTCGCACAGTTCGTCCCGCAACGTTGAATCGGGACAGAGGGTGGGATGGACACCGCCCCAGACGATGGGCGGCTCCGGATCCGCACTCCGCACCGCTCGGGCTGCCTTCAACCCGCCCCGGATCTGCATGCCCGTCATCGACGAGATGCCGACGAACAGGGGACGCTCCCGGCGGACGGCTTCGGCCACGTCGGCCTCGAAGGTGTCGGTGATCCGTTCGTCCACGATCTCGACCCGGTATCCGGCCCGTCGCAGAACCGTCCCCAGGTAGAGGCAGGCCAGGGGGAGGCCCACGTTGATGCCGAACACATCCATTCCCGTGTTCGGGTACACGAGAACGATCTTCCCCAAGTCCCGGTCGACCGATCGTTGCCACGGGAAAGCCGGCACAACTGAGTCCTTCATCTCCACTCCATCATCAAGGCTTGCGGCCCTACCTCGTCAGCCATCGTTTGTAAAGGTCGCCGGCGGCACGGGTCAGCCTGGGCGCCCTCCGTTCGAAGGCGGGTCGCCAACGCAGCAGGCGCGTCGCCCACCCTGGGTGATTGATGTAATCGCATTTTCCGCAGATCGGCAACCGCGAGAAATCCCTTTGGTACAGGAGTCGCCGCTTCTCGTCGAAGGCGGGCGAGTGCCACACCTGGTGGATGCTCTGGGTGGAGACGTCGCCCACCGGGTACTCGGCCTCCGAATCGAAGCAGCACATCGCGACCCGGCCGTCGGCCAGGATCGTGACGTAGTGGTACAGACGCTCGCAGAAGTTGATCTTGTTCGGCCCCCGGCCGTTGTTGTCCAGCCGTCCGGCCCAGTTGAAATAGACCGAATATTGGACCCGGTCGGCTTCCCTCCACACCTCCCGCAGTCCGCGCCGCGTGTGCTTGTTCTCGTCCACCGTCACCATGGCCACCGACACCGAGGGGCGGTCGAGGCCCAGGGCGTTTCGCCGGCGAATGAAGCCGAGTACGTTGTCCCTGACCTCGTCGTAGCTCAGGCCGAGCCGAATCCCCTCGAAAGTCTCCTTGTCTCCGCCGTCGATCGATACAATGACGCTGTCGACCAAGCCCTCCCGCAGGATCGTCTCCGCCGTCTCGGCGTTCAGCCGCGACCCGTTGGTCGTCAGGTTGATATGGGTCCTTGGGGCCAGTTCCCGGGCTTCCCGGAAGTAATCCAGTACCCCGGGGACAAGAAGCGACTCGCCGTGGAGAAAGGGAAGGAGTTTCCGCGCCCCCCGCTCGCCGCACTCGGCGACGATCTTTCGAAAAAGCTTCCGGGACATAATCTTCCGGGGCCGGCGCATGGCCGGAGTGGCGCAGATGGTACAGCGGGCGTTGCAGATGTTGGTCAACTCGACGTAGACCTGGTCGGGGAAATCGGGGTAGCTGTACATGCGCTTTCCGGCTAGTTGATTCGCGACGCCTCCCGCTGCAAAAAGGCCGGCAACAGGTTTCGCTCGATGGCCCGCAGATACTTAAGGCTGGAGCGGAGACGGAGCAGCTTGGGCAGCATTCGGATAAATCGGAAGCGCGTCAGGAAGAAGAGAATGTAAGCCTTCCGCTGCAGCCTCTTGAGAGTCTTGAAGTCGAACTCACGGGTCCGGATACGGTGCACCCGGTTCAAGTGATCGGTCTCGTCGTAGAGTTGTTCGGCGATGATCTGGTGGCTCAGCTCGGTTCCGGGGTAGGGTATGACGATACTGAACAGGGCCTCATCCAGTTCCGTCTCGCAGGCGAACCGGATGGTCATCTCGATCTCCTCGACCGTCTCGGTGGGGAAGCCGATCATGAAGAAGCCCAGGGTCTCGATCCCGTACTTCCGGCTCCACCGGGCCACGTCCTTGACCTGGTGCAGCTTGAGGTACTTCTTGCTCAGCTTCTGGATGCGGGGGCTGGCCGACTCGATTGCGATGCACATGTGGTGGGTGCCCGCCGCCGCCAGCTTCCGGATCAGCTCCTCGTCGAGGCGCTCCAACCGGACGCCGTTGCCGAACTGCATGGACACTTTCATGCCCGATTCGACGATGAGATCGCAGATCCTCTTGGCCCGATCCATGTCGAAGTTGAAGATGTCGTCCTCGATCATGAATTCCTGGATATCGTACCGCTCGTAAAGCAGTCGCATCTCGCCCAGCACGTGCTCGGGGCTGCGGGGATGGAACTTCTTGCCGAACAGATCGTGGCAGTAGGTGCAGTGCCAGGGGCATCCCCGGCTGGTGAAGATCTGGATCGCCCGCTTATAGCGGGGGGTATGGCGCGCCGACTCGGCCACCGCGTAGCGGTCGATATCGAGCAGCTCGTAGGCGGGGTAGGGAATGGAGTCCACGTCCTCGATGGGGAGTCGCGGACGGTTGCGGCGCGACTCCCCGGCCGGATCCTTATAGGCCAGGCCGTCCACCCCGGCGAGATCGCCGTCTCCGTCCAACCTTTCGAGGACTTCGGAGAAGGTGGCCTCCCCCTCCCCCACGCAGACCATGTCGGCGAAATCCAAGGAGAGAACCTCCTGCGTCTCGATCGTGGGGTGTTGGCCGCCGAAGATGGTGCGGATGGAGGGATCGTAAGCCTTGATCGCCTGCGCGGCCCGCACGGCGCCGTCCCATTCGGCCGTCATGCAGGAGAAACCGGCCAGATCCCAGCGTCGTTCGCGAAGCCTGCCCTCCAGGACGGGCTCGGGGTTCCGCTCGAGAGCCAGGTCCAGGATCTCGACGTGGTGCCCCCGCCGCTGCGCCACGGGCGCGATATAGGCCAGCCCGATGGGGATCCCCACAATGAAATCCATAAATGTCGGCTTCCCCCGAACCAGCAGAACATTCATCTCACTTTTCCGTGTCTCCCGTATCTACGACTTCTTACCGATCCCTGAATATCGGCATTTTATAGAACACCGCCCACTTCTCCGCTCGGGGAATCCATCGCCTGACCCGGTACATGTCTATCACGAAACTCCCCAGGATCGCCGGGAGACGCGGGTTGGGCGCGTGGCAGTTCCGGCAGTCGGGGTACTCGGAGAGGTCGCCTTTCAAGTGCGCTTCACGCAAGCGCTGCATCGACTCCGAGTTCCAGAGATCGTAGACGGTGGCATCCCGGACGTTGCCCACAGGCGCGGTGTTGTACATGTGGCAGCACGGCCGGAAATCCCCCTGGTAGTTGATGTGAACCGGGCCCTGCCACAGCTGGTAGCAGGGGTGCCGACGGCGGTTGCTGTTGGCACGCTCCTCGAGTGCCACCCCGGGGACTACCACTTCGTCCTCTTTGACACGGATCTCGTCGACTCCATCGACGGACCACATGCGATGGAAATCCTCGACCTGGTGGGCGTTGGCGGGAAGGCGCACCATCTGCATTACGACGAACAGATCGCTTCCCGTCTCCCGCTTCAACTCGAGAAACCGTTCGATGTTCCGCCGAACCTTATGGAAGCGGGCGTTCTTTCGATACTTTTCGTATACCTCCGGGGTGGTTCCGTCGAAGGCGAGGATCAGGTGGTCCAGTCCCGACTCCAAGAGGCGTAGGCTGCGGTCCTCGTTGAGCAGCGTGGCGTTGGTGGAGACCACCGTGCACAGGTTGGCGTCCCGGCAATATCGGACCATACGGAAGATGTCGGGGTTCAGGAGGGGCTCGCCGAGTCCCCAGGGAAAAATGAGTTCCGAATGGTCGCGAACCTCGTCGATGACCCGCTTGAAGAGGTCGAAATCGAAGTCGACCGGAGGATACTCTTCGAACTCCCGCGGACACATGGGGCACTTGAGGTTACACTTCCCCGTGTTTTCAACGATCAGCGTCAAGGGGTAGGCGGACACCTCGCCGGCTCGGGAGAGATAGCGAGACAGCAGCTTGATCCGGTTTTTCGCCCGCGACAATTTCATAAGCTCAGGACGGCGGAAGTTGCCCTCATGATAGCAGAGTAGTTGGGGCAAGGGGGCGACTCGGCCATGGGGGTTCCGGGGTTCGGGGGTTATGGGTCCTCGGCGTGCCGGGGTTTCGGAGGGTCGGTTTCGCGGTCTCGTTCGCGGATGGCGGTTTTCGAAAGTTGACGAACCCCCGAACCCCCGAACCCCGGAACCCGCACTCAGTTGATCCAGAAATCGTCGTCGTCCTTCCGCCGTTCCCGGGGGGGACCGTAATGGACTTTGAATTTCGAGCGCATTCGGCGGAGC
>CAYRCA010000178.1:4894-8112 GCA_964422565.1 uncultured Acidobacteriota bacterium
CTCGTCGTCTGCGAACGCCGCGCGCTCCTCTTCGCCGGACAGCGACAGCCAGCCCCGCAGATAGAAGAATCCCACCACCATGCCCCCGAGGTGGGCCACATGGGCGATGGTGCTTCCCGGGGAACTCAGGGTGGAAACAAAGGCCAGCAGGCCGATGACCGCCACGAAGTACTTTACCTTCACCGGGAACAGGAAATAGAGATAGACGTACCGGTTGGGGAACATGAGACCGTACGCCATCAGGATTCCGTAGATCGCTCCGCTGGCCCCGATGGTGGGTGCCGGAGAAGAGGGGTCGGAAAGCACTGAAAACAGGCCCGCACCGACGCCGGTGATGAAGTAGTAGCGCAGAAAACCCGGTCCTCCCCAGGTTCGTTCGAGTTCCGAGCCGAACATCCAGAGAACGAACATGTTCCAGAAGATGTGCCAGAAGCCGCCGTGGAGGAACAGATAGGTGACGAACTGCCAGAGGAAGAGCTGGCCGAAAACCAGAACGGGGGTCAAGCCGAAGATGCGGATGATTTCGAAGCCGACGAACTGCTGCCAGAGGAACACCACAACGTTGGCGATGATGAGGTATTTCACCATCGGGCTGATGCGGGGTCCGAAGCTGACGCGGTGGTAGGCCGGGCCGAAAGCCATCGGGCCGATGATAGCACGCCTCTCGTCGATCCAGGGCCTCGCGGACAACCCCCGGCCTCGGAAGCTGAGATCGCCTCCGCCTCTCTCCGGGCTCGGCACCGATGCACCGTCGCGGTCGGGCAGGGTCGGACTGAGTCGGATGGATGGATGGGAACCGGCGAAACAAAGGCGAATCGGGGGATCCTAGCCGAACAGGGGACGGAAGAGGCGCTCCAGGGTCAGGTGGATCAGGTTGACGTTCGAGATCAGCTGGATACCCGCCACCAGCACCAGGACCATGATGATGCGGTTGAAGACCGTTTCCGAAACCCGGTCGTGCATCCACTTGCCCAGCCAGGACCCGATCGGAATCAACCAGATCAGGACGGCGTCGAAGACCAGGATGTCGGTTCCGACGAGCCCGATCCCGACGTAGAAGGGAAGCTTGGTCAGGTTGATCAGGGTGAAGGTCCAGGCCGTGGTTCCCACGAACAGGGATTTGCCCATGTTCTGGGCGAAGAAGTAGAGGCTCACGATGGGACCGGCGGCGTGGGCGATGGTGGAGGTGAAGCCCGCCGCCAACCCGGCCGCCCAGGCGGTCCGGGGACCGAAGTGAATGCGCCCGACCCAGCGCAAGGCCCGATCCCTGGCCGCCGCGTACAGACCGAAGAGGATGGCGATGACTCCAACGAACCTCTTGATGGGCAAGGAGTATTGTTCCACTCCGGCCTGGCCGACCCACCACCAGACCAGGGCGCCCAGGAGAATACCCGCGATCGAGGGCAGGTAGATCTCCAGGACTCGCGCCCAGACCTTGTTGCGCCGGTGATGGTAGATGGCGTTGAAGTCGAGGAGGATCAGCAGCGGCAGCAGCGTGGCCACCACCTTGTCGACGGGCATGACCAGCATCATCAGGGGGATGGTCAGAATACCCGCGGCACCGGCGAAGCCCGACTTGCCGATCCCCTGGACGATGATGCCCAGGCCGACGAAGACCCAGAAGACGACCGGGGGAATGCCCGGGGAGATGAAGGAGTCAAACATGGTTCAGGAGAAAAACCGCCCGCTGGTGAAGTCTGATTCGGATTTCCGTCTATTCGCTGGAAATCGGGTGTTCGATCTGTCGTTCCCGATCCGTCATTCGCGATCAGGTTACTCAGTCCATTCGGGCGAGTCAACGTGCGGAAGCGGAGAACGAGCGTCTGAGGTGGCCGCAAGCGCGGCGTCCGAGTCTCGGGGCGGGGCGGGCGCTCCTACAGAGAAGGGGAGCACGCCCTCGAGTTGGGTCGAATTGCCGCCAAGTTGACGAGAGCCGGTCGGTCGATTCCCGAGAGCGACCTCAGGATCGCCGCCACTTCGGGAGCATCCGGGGAATGTCTCTCCACTCCTGATTGAGCGCGGGATCGCGGGTGTCCGTCGTTCCCCGAGCGCGCTATGATAGCTGGGACGGGGCCATTTCTTGAACCGAGAACAGGAGGCGAACCTTATGAATCTTACGAGACGATCCTTTCTGGCGGGCTCGGCGGCGGGTCTGGCCGTCGCTCCCGGGCTGACCTTCACTCCCCGGGCGGAAGCCGTCGCGCTGAAAGCCAAGCCCAAGCTGGCCATCTCCAGCTACTCCTACTGGCATTTCGCTCCGGTCAAGTATCCCATCGAGAGAGTGATCGATCATGCGTCCGAGTTGGGCGCGGGCGGTGTCGACGTGCTTCACCGACAGATGGAAAGCGAGGATCCGAGCTACCTGAGGAACCTGAAGCGCCACGCCTTCGCGAGCGGGGTCGACCTGATCTGTCTCTCCATCCACCAAGACTTCGTGTCCCCCGATCCGGAGGAGAGGCAGAAGAACATCGATCACACGATCCACTGCATCGAGCTGGCCTACGATCTGGGTATCCCATCGATTCGCCTTAATTCCGGCCGGTGGGGGACCACCGCTTCGTTCGACGAGCTCATGGAACTCCGGGGAATCGAGCCTCCCCTGGAGGGCTATACCGATGACGACGCCTTTGGCTGGTGCATCGAATCGATCGAGAAGTGCATGCCCGCGGCCGAGCGGCGGGGAGTTGTCCTGGCCCTGGAGAACCACTGGGGACTCACCCTAACGGCCGAGGGCGTGCTTCGCATCGTCGACGCCGTCGATTCCCCCTGGTTGAGCGTTCTGATGGATACCGGCAACTTCCTGGAGGCGCCCTACGGTCAGCTTGAGAAGATGGCGCCCCGGGCCATCTTCGTCCAAGCCAAGACCTACTACGGTGGAGGGAGATGGTACACGCTGGATCTCGATTACGACCGCATCGCCGGCATTCTGCGCGATGTGGGCTACCGGGGCTACATCGCCCTGGAGTTCGAGGGGAATGAGGACGCGGCGACGGCGGTGCCGAAGAGTATCGAGATGCTGCGGGAGGCGTTCGGGGTGTGTTAGGAGCATGGGGAGTTGGGGGCTGGGGACTGAGGGTGGGAGGCGGGTGGATTCGGCGGTGAGGACTGTGGATGTTCCTTGATTTCCGCTTGCGGCGTAAAGCGTTTGCCGGCAGTCCAAGACCCTGCCCCCGGCCCCCGGCCAGCCCTTGGTCCCCAGATCGCAGCCCCAAAAGCCA
>CAYRCA010000179.1:0-6885 GCA_964422565.1 uncultured Acidobacteriota bacterium
CTGAGCGACTCCTTTATCATCCTGGATGAGGCGCAGAATGCGACCGGCGAGCAGATGAAGATGTTTCTGACCCGAATCGGGATGAATTCCAAGCCGGTCGTGACGGGAGACATTACGCAGATCGACCTCCCTCCCGGCCAGAAGTCGGGTCTGGTGGAGTCGGCCCGCATCCTCACCCATATCGATGAGATCGCCTTCTGCTACTTCGACCATCCCGACGTGGTCCGTCATCGGCTTGTCCAACTGATCATCCAGGCCTATGAGAAGAATTGAGTCGGCCCCGGGAGAGAAGATCCTCTGATGAGACATCTTGTGGTGCTCTGCGGCGGTCGTTCGGTGGAGCATGACATCTCGTTTCAGTCGGTGGCCTCGATCCTCCGTCACCTGGAGCGGACGGCGGCCCGGATTTCCCTTCTGGGTATCGCCAGAGACGGCTCGACGCTGCCGCCAGTCGAGCTTCGGAGCCGGATCGATCCGGAGTCTCTGGAGGGGATCGACCTGCCCGAGACCCGCCACTGGACCACCTGGATCCAGGAGCGCGTCGACCGGGACGTCGTCGTGTTTCCGGTCCTGCACGGCCCCTTCGGCGAGGACGGGACGGTTCAGGGCGTCCTGGAGATCCTCGACGTCCCTTACGTGGGCGCGTCGGTGAGCGGCTCGGCCGTGGGGATGAACAAGATCTACTGCAAGGCGATTCTCGGTCAGGCGGGTCTTCCCGTGCTGCCGGCGCGGTCCTGCGGTGTGGCCCGCTGGAGACGGGAACCGGAGGCGTTTCTGGTCGACGTGGAGTCGCACCTGGCCTACCCGGTCTTCGTCAAGCCAGCCAATCTCGGATCCTCCGTGGGAATCAGCCGATGTGACGGCTCGGCGGATTTGCGCGAGTCCATTGAGCGCGCATTGACTTATGACGAATGGGTCCTGGTCGAGCAAGGGATCGAGGCCCGGGAGATCGAGGTTTCGGTACTCGGGTCCTTCGAGCCCCGGGCCTCCGTCCCGGGTGAAATCATTCCCTCGGACACCTTTTATAGCTATGAGGCCAAGTATTTGAGCGGGACGTCGCGGCTTCTGATCCCGGCTCCGCTTTCGGCGGAGCTTGCCGACTCGATTCGGGGGCTGGCCCTGACGGTTTTCTCCGTCCTTCAAATGGAGGGAATGGCGCGCGTCGACTTCCTCATGGACAAGCACACCGGGAAGGTTTGGGTAAGCGAGCCGAACACCATTCCCGGCTTCACCCGCATCAGCATGTATCCCAAGCTCTGGGAGGCGTCGGGCCTGACCTATCCACGGTTGCTGGCGACGCTGATCGATCTGGCCGTCGAGCGCCACGCGCGGCGGTCCCGTCTCAGGGTGGAGCGGTGAGGCCGAAGACGCGGGAGTGTTCCGCCAAAAAGCTCCCTTGATCGGCACGGAAGGATCTGCTAAAGTGCCGATTGTAGGAATGCTAAAGTCCATCGCACTTTGGTCATACCAACGAACCCCACCAGGAATAACCCATCACAAGGAGGACGGCACTATGAATGAAAGGGCGGCTAAGGAATATCTGCTCAGGAACGATGAGCGATTCCAGCAATTGGCGGAGCAGCACCAGCAATTTGAAGAAAAACTCTCCGCCTTGACCCAAAGGCCCTTTCTAACAACGGACGAACAGATCGAAGAGACGGTGATTAAGAAGAAGAAACTCGCGCTGAAGGACCAAATGCACATGTTGATCCTCCAGTTCCGGGAGCAAGATCCCGTCCACTGATCTCAGGTCCGGCCCGCTACCGGCACCTCCGACTAGCGGGCCTTTTTTGTGTCTTCCCCGATGCGTATCGTCCGGGACGCCTACTATTTCGCCCTCCCTCTCCTGATCCTTGCCTTCGTCGGATGGTCTCTGGGATTCCCCGTCCCGGCGGCTGCCCTCCTTGTGCTCGCCGGGTTTGTGCTCTTCTTTTTCCGGGATCCGGATCGGAAGATCCCCGAGGACCCCTCCGCCATCGTCAGCCCGGCGGACGGCAAAATCGTGGGTCTGGCACGCGAGGGGGGGGGCACCCGGATCTCGATCTTCCTCTCGGTTTTCGATGTCCACGTGAACCGGGCCCCGGTGAGCGGCCGAATCGAGCGCTGCGACCATCGACCAGGCAGGTTTCTCCCGGCCTTCGACGACCGCGCCTCGGTTGAGAACGAGCAGGTGGTCTTTCGGATAGGCGGGATCACCTTTTCCTTGATCGCGGGCCTCGTCGCCCGTCGAATCATCCCCTGGAAGGGAGAGGGGGATCAGGTCCGAAAGGGTGATAGAATAGCCCTGATCCGCTTCGGAAGTCGTGTCGATCTACTGGTTCCCGAGGGTAGTCACGTGATGGTGTCGCGGGGTGATCGGGTGCGGGCGGGTAGTTCCGTGCTTGCCAGACGGGAAGCGACCGAGTGACGACTAACTCCAGTACGAGTCAGCGGGAGACCTATCGCCTGAAACGGTCGCGAAAGCTGAGGCGCACCGTCTATCTGCTCCCCTCGCTCTTCACCGTCGGCAATATCTTCGCCGGCTTTTTCGCGGTCATCGCCACCCTGCACGGCAACTACGGTCCGGCCGCGGTCGCCATCGGAATCGCCGTGGTGCTCGACGGGTTGGACGGTCGGATCGCCCGGCTGACGGGGGCGACCTCCGATTTCGGCGTGCAGCTCGATTCCCTGGCCGACGTGATCAGCTTCGGGATCGCGCCCGCCGTCCTGGTTTACGCTTGGGGACTCGAGGGACTGGGGAACTTCGCGCGGCTGGCGGCCTTCGTCTTTCTGATCTGCGGCGCCATGCGGCTGGCCCGCTTCAACCTGCAAGTGGGGGAACTGAAGCACTTCGCCGGCCTGCCGATTCCGGCCGGAGCCGGTTTCCTGGCGGCCACTGTCCACCTGTTCAAGGAGCCTCCCGATTCGCTCCTGTTCCGCTTCGCCCTGGTGGGAGTCACCTACCTGCTGGCCCTCCTGATGATCTCCAGCCTCCGGTATCCCTCGTTCAAGAACCTGCACCTGGGTCGGGGCAGGTCCCACCTCAACGTGCTGCTGGTCGCCCTGGTGGTCGCGGGTGTGATCTGGTACTCGGAGAAGGTGCTGATGGCCATGGCCCTGGTGTACGTCTCGAGCGGGATCGCGAGCCGGACATACCAGATGATCCGTTATCGGCTGCGACGGTCCGACCGCCTGTCGGAGAGCAGCGCCGAATCCGACTGAATCCCATCGGGCTCGAGATGGTGCAGAGTTGCGAGGCATTGACGCTGAGAACCTATCCCTTCGCGGAGGCACACAAGGTCGTAGTGTTCTTGACCCGCGAATTCGGGCAGGTTCGAGGCGTCGCCTACGGCGCCATGAGCTCGCGGAGCCGCTTCGGCTCCGCCCTGGAACCCCTGACCCTGGTTCGGATGACTTTCAAGCGCGGGGAGCATCAAGAGTTGGCGGACATCCAGAATTGTGAGATCATACGACCTTCGCCAGCGTACGGGAGCGGCTGGGAGCGGCAACTCTACCTGGGCTATTTCGCCGAGGTCTTGGCGGAGTTTTCCCGGGAGCAGGTGGCCGGCGAAAGGCTTTTTCGCCTCGGTCTGGCCGTGATCGACGCAACGGAAGGGATTTCCCTGCCGTTGCTGGCTCGATATTTCGAGCTCTGGGTGCTGCGTCTGGAAGGTATACTGCCCGCGCTCGACCGGATTCTCCCGGCGGAACTGGCGGAACGCGCCCGGGTCCTGATGAGGCAGCGGCCCGAGGACTTGGGAGGGCAGGAGTTGGCGGCCACCGAACTGGAGGAACTGGAGAGAGCGGCCGGCGGGTTGATGGAACACCACCTCGAAAGGCCGCTCAAGGCGAAGAGAATGCTGAAGGAGTTGCTGTAGTTCGGTTCGGAGATGCGGAGTTGTTCGATCGGTGGGTGGGTGTTCTCAACCGCCGCTCTTCCGGTTCCGCTTCGGACCCGGGTCCCGCGGCGTAGCCACTCGGGGCCGATCCGACGAGGATGGGCCGAAGCCGGGGATCCTTCGATTCCCTGCGGGCCGCCGAATTCGCCCGCCCAGTACCCCGACTGAGGCACCGAAGTCAATCCCGACATCGATGGATATGCGCACCTTCCAGGACGTGATTCACAATCTGCTGGGTTTCTGGATGAAGTATGGATGCGTCGTCCAGCAACCCTATGACGTCGAGGTGGGCGCCGGGACCATGCATCCCGAGACCTTTTTCCGGGTGTTGGGGGCGAAGCCCTACCGGGTGGCCTACGTTCAACCGTCGCGTCGTCCCACAGACGGTCGCTACGGCGAAAACCCCAACCGGCTTTACCGGCACTTCCAGCTTCAGGTCATCCTCAAACCCTCGCCCACCGACGTGCAGGACCTTTACCTTCAAAGCCTGCGGGCTCTGGGCATTCCCCTGGAGAGGAACGACCTTCGCTTCGAGGAGGACAATTGGGAGAGTCCCACCCTGGGCGCTTGGGGGATCGGCTGGCAGGTTCTGCTCAACGGGCTGGAGATCACACAGTTCACCTACTTCCAGCAGGCCGGCGGTCTCGACCTGCAACCCATATCGGCGGAAATCACCTATGGGCTGGAGCGGATCGCGTCCCACCTTTTCGAGCGGGACAGCGTCTACGACTTGACCTGGGCCCCGGAGTTCACCTACGGATATGTGAGGAAACGGGAGGAGTACGAGTTCTCCCGATACAACTTCGAAGTCGGGGACACTCAGCTTCTCTTTCAGCTCTTCGACCTGTATGAGAAGGAATCGCTCTCATGCCTGGACTCGAACTGCGTCCTTCCCGCCTACGACTACTGCTTGAAATGCTCCCATACGTTCAACCTCCTCGACAGCCGGGGGGCGATCAGCGTCACCGAGCGGGTCGGCCTTATCAACCGAGTTCGCGGTCTGGCCGTCCGCATCGCCCGTCGCTACGTTGAGACCGATGAAGAATAGTTTCCTGTTCGAACTCGGCACCGAGGAGATTCCGGCGGGCATGATCGAGTCGGCCGTCGAACAACTGCGTTCGGGGTTTGAAGCGGTTCTCGCCGGGGAACAGGTCGCCTGGGAGAGTCTTTCATGCTTTGCGACTCCCAGGCGTCTCGCGGTGCTCGTCAAGGGTTTGCCGGAACGACGGCCCGATCGGGAGGAAGTCCTGCCAGGCCCCCCCCGCTCCGTGGCGTTCGATCGGGACGGCCGGCCGACCCCGGCCGCCGTCGGTTTCGCCCGGAAGATGGGTGTGGGCGTGGACGAGTTGGAGTTGGTGGAAACCGGGCGAGGTGAGTATCTGGTGCTCAGGCGCCGTCTGCCGGGAGATGCCGTGCCCGGGATCCTGTCCGGAGCTCTTCCGGGGATCATCGCCTCGATCTCCTGGCCGAAGACGATGGTCTGGACGGAGAGCCGCTTTCGTTTCATTCGTCCGCTGCGCTGGTTCGTGTGTCTCTGGAACGACGAAGTGGTTCCGTTCGAGCTCGAGGGCGTTGTCGCGGGCCGGCGCAGCCGGGGCCACCGGCTCATCGGCCCCCCGGAGGTGGAGGTCCCCGATGCCGACAGCTATGTCGAAACTCTGCGGTCGGCATTCGTGCTGGTGAATCCGGCGGAGCGAAGACTCCGTATCGAGGAGGGATTGCGCCGCGAGTCGGGGGGACTGGAGGTGAGGCGGGACCAGGGGCTGATCGAGACCGTCGTCCATCTCAATGAATTCCCCTCGGTGCTTCGAGGAAGCTTCCGGCCCTCTTACCTGGAGATTCCCGCGGAAGTGTTGGTCACGGTCATGCGGTTCCACCAGAAATACTTCTCCCTGCAGGGCAGTGACGGCCGATTGGCGCCCGAGTTTCTGACCGTCATCAACACGGAAGGAGACCCCGACGGGAGGATTCGGGGCGGCCATGAGAAGGTGCTGCAGGCGCGGCTCGAGGATGCCGCCTTCTTCTGGAAGACGGACCTGAGGATCCCATTGGCGGACCGCCTGGAGTCGCTGGAGCACGTCCTGTTCCAGGAGAATCTCGGGAGTTACCTGGATAAGACCCGTCGGATTGAATGGATCTGCCGAGAGTTGTCGGCGAGCGAGACACTGGGGGAGGCGGCGCGCCTCTGCAAGGTCGATTTGACCACCGAGATGGTGCGGGAGTTTACCGAACTGCAGGGGGTCATGGGCGGCCTTTACGCCCGCGAGGAGGGACGCCCAGCCGAGGTCTGGCAGGCGATCTACGAGCATTATCGTCCGATTTCCCTGGATGACGACCTGCCGGAGTCCCCGAACGGGGCGCTGCTTTCCATCGCCGACCGGATAGACGGCATTGTGGGTTGCTTCGGCGTCGGACTCTTGCCGAGCGGGTCGAGCGATCCCTTTGCCCTGAGGCGGCAGGCGCAGGGCTTGGTCATGCTGCTCCTGGCCATGGGAATCGAGACCCCGCTGGAACGACTGGTGGACCTGGCCCTGGCCGGCTTTCCCAGGTTCGGGAATGCGACTGAGGTGCGTCGGCAGGTTCTCGGTTTCCTTCAGCGGCGGCTCAACTTCGTCCTGCAGCGAGAGGGTCTCCCGCAAGACGTTCTGAAAGCCGTCTTCGGGGTCGGCGTCGGCTCGGTTCCCGACGCTCGGGAGCGGGCGCGCGCGCTGACTCTAATCCGGAGCGACGCGGACTTCGAAGCGCTCGCGGCTGCCTACAAGCGCATCAAGAACATCCTCGCCAAGTCGGACGAGGATCTGTCGGCGGTCGATCCGGGCGCCTTTGCGGAGGAGGGTGAAGAGGCGCTCTTTTCGGCTCTCGGGACGCTGCGCCCCCGGGTCGAGGAGAGCGTGAAGCGGAAGGATTATCTGGGAGCGCTGCGTGCGATCGCGGCTTTCCGCGGACCCGTCGACCGCTTTTTCGACGATGTCCTTGAAGGTCGCCTGGTCGACCTGCTTGTTCTCGG
>CAYRCA010000179.1:6895-7591 GCA_964422565.1 uncultured Acidobacteriota bacterium
GATGTCCTGGTGATGGCCGAGGAGGCGCGACTGCGTCGAAACCGTTTGGCGCTCCTGCGGGCTGTTTCGGATCTGTTTCTGGCGATCGCCGATGTGTCGGAGATTGCCCAGCAGGGAGGAGGTCAGAAGAGTGGATAAGGGAGTTAAAATTGCCGAGGCGAGAGGGAAGCTGGGAGTTCTGCTGGTGGGCCTGGGTGCCGTGAGCACAACCTTTGTGGCCGGGGTCGAGGCGATCCGCAGAGGGTTGGGGCGTCCCTTCGGTTCGCTGACCCAGATGGGCACCGTCCGGCTGGGGAAGCGGACGGAGAACCGAGTGCCCCGAATCGCCGACTTCGTCCCCCTGGCCGCGATCGAGGACCTGGAGTTCGCCGCCTGGGACCCCTTCGAGGACTCGGCCTACGAGTCCGCCCTCCACTGCGGAGTTCTGGAGTCGAGCCTCATCGATCAGCTGCGACCGGAACTGGAGGCGTTGCGACCCCTCAGGGCGGTCTTCGACAAGCGCTACGTCAAGAAGCTGGACGGACACTACGTCAAGCGGGGCCAGAACAAGATGGAGCTGGCCGAGCAGCTGATTGAGGACATTCGCCGCTTTCAGGAGGAGAAACAGGTCGATCGGATGGTGATGATCTGGTGCGGGAGCACCGAGGTGTTCATCCGCCCCGAGGAGGTCCACCAGTCGGCGGAGGCGCTGGAGGC
>CAYRCA010000179.1:7601-8093 GCA_964422565.1 uncultured Acidobacteriota bacterium
GTCTGCGGGCCAACGACGAGAATATCCCGAGCAGCATGATTTACGCCTACGCCGCCGTCAAACTGGGGATCCCCTATGCCAACGGGGCACCCAACCTGACCGTGGACGTCCCCGCGTTCCAAGAACTTGCCCAGTCGACGCTCGCGCCCATCTGCGGGAAGGATTTCAAGACGGGTCAGACGATGATGAAGACCATCGTCGCGCCGGGACTGAAGGCGCGACTCCTCGGTCTGTCCGGCTGGTTCTCGACCAACATACTGGGCAATCGGGACGGCGAGGTCTTGGACGATCCCGAATCATTCCGTACCAAGGAGGAGAGCAAACTGTCGGTTCTGGAGCATATTCTCCAGCCCGGCCTCTACCCCGAACTCTATGGAGATTTCTACCACAAAGTACGTATTAACTATTATCCTCCTCGAAAAGATAACAAAGAGGGTTGGGACAATCTGGATATCTTCGGGTGGCTCGGCTACCCGATGCAGATCAAGATCG
>CAYRCA010000180.1:0-8080 GCA_964422565.1 uncultured Acidobacteriota bacterium
GGAAGCCGATCCGGGACACGGCGCCGCGGGAGGCGCCGCAGGTACGGGCGGCGGAATCGGCTCCGGCCGGGGCGTGCTGGTCGGCTCCGGGTCGGGAGAGGGGACCGTGGATTCCTGGTATGTCCGCCAGGTCGAACAGCGGATCGGTCAGAATTGGCTCCAGACCTCCTTGGGACAGCTCGCACAGCGGGTCGACGCCGTCGCGAGCTTTTCGGTCCAGCGAGACGGCCGCATCACCGATATCCGGCTGGAGAAGAGCAGCGGCGTCTCCAGTGTGGACCTGGCGGTTCAGAGGGCGATCCAGGCCAGCACGCCCCTGCCCCCCCTGCCCCATGAGTTGCGGAACCGGACGGTGGTCTTCCGGGCGGTTTTCGAGTATCCCCCCAGATGAGGAAAAAGGATTCGATGAGACGACACTCTACCGTTGGATTGTTGTTCGCGCTGCTGTCGGGCGGCTTCGCCTTCGCACAACAGCCGGACGCAACGATTTTCCCCCGACCCTCGCCCACTCGTTTGGCGGTGGCGGACTTCACCCCGAAGAGCTCGGCCGACGCCCAGACGCAGTCGGCGCTGTCGGTGTTCAACCGGGTTCTGCTGGACGATCTGAGATTCTCGGCCTTCTTCGAGATTCCCTCCAGGAGCTTTTATCCGCTGAGGCCGATCCGAGGACCCCAGGATGTGGAGTTCGAGAACTGGCAGGTTCCGACTCTGGACGTCGATTTCCTGGCCTTCGGCAGCCTGCAGGCGGACGCCGGCGCCACCGTGGTGGAGGCCTTTCTCTATGACGTGAAGACCCGCCAGCAGGTTCTGGGGAAACGTTTCCGGGTCTCCGATTCAACCCTGGTGCGCCGGGTGGCGCATGAGTTCGCCGACCAGATTGTCTTCGAACTGTCGGCGGGGGCCAGTCGAGGAGTGGCGGGATCGCGCATTGTCTTTTCCTCCGTGAAGGATGACGCCAAAGAGGTCCTGGTGATGGATTACGACGGCGCCAATGCCCGCCAGCTCTCCTTCAACGGGGGTCTGAATAAGTTTCCGAACTGGTCGCGCGACAATCGGCGCGTCGCCTACGTCACCAAACCGCCCGCCGAGCACCGTTGGGAGCTCCGCCTCCAGGAGGTGGAGGGCACGGTGCGCACGGTCGACCTGCCGGGGAATTTTGTTTCCTCCCCCGCTTTCTCGCGGGACGGCCGGATCGCCTTCGCCGCCCGTCTTCAGCAAGGACGCGACATCGACATCTTCGTGGCCTCCTCGGACGGTTCCCGCCCCCGCAACATCACCAACGCGCGCGGCATCGACACGTCCCCCGTCTGGAGTCCCACCGGCGCTCAAATCGCGTTCATCTCGGATCGGACGGGCTCCGCCCAGGTGTGGATTGCGGATTCCGACGGGTCCAACCTGCGGCGCCTGATTCAGGAGGGTGGGCACTGCGACAGCCCGGACTGGTCGCCCGACGGTCGTTTCATTCTCTATTCCTGGCAGGCGCCGGGTCAGTGGAAGCACGATATCTTCATGGTGGAGGTGGCGACGGGTCGAATCTATCAGCTGACGCGCGGCGCCGGAAGCTACGAGAGCCCCACCTGGTCGCCCGACGGTCGCCACATCGCGTTCCAGAGCACCCGCACGGGTAGCAAGCAAATCTTCATCATGAACGCCGACGGTGGAAATCTGAAGCAGATCACCGCATATGGTGTAAACGAGAGCCCTGCCTGGGCGCCCTACGCGCCCGACGAGGATTCGGCCGGGCGGTAGGACTGTAGCTCCGTTCTTCTTTGGAGGTGTGGATTTCATGAGAGTCAATCTTTCTGTGTGCCGAACCCTGGTCTTAGTTTTTTGCTGTCTGCTCCTGTTTTCCGCCGCCGCCGCCTGTAAGAAAAGGACTCAACCCATCGCCCGGGGGCCGGCCCCCCAGCCGGATCGGACGGCGACAGCCCCCGGCGACTTCGCGTCGCCCACCATTGAGTTGAGTGCCTCGCCCACCACGCTAAGACGTGGGGAGCAGACCAACCTGACCTGGAGGGCCGCCAACGCCGACCAGGTTGTCATCGACGGCGGCGTGGGAAATGTGGCGCTGGACGGGTCGGTGGCGGTCACTCCCGTGGAGTCCACCACCTACACGGCGACGGCCTTGGGTCGAGGCGGCGAGGCCAGATCGAGCGCCCGGATCACGGTGGTGCGCGATGAGCGAACGGCGGAGATCGACCAGACCGACGTACAGGCGCTACGCCAGGCCATCGAGGAAGGCCTGGTTCGGCCGGTGTTCTATGCCTACGACAGATCCGACCTGTCGGCCGAGGCCCGCGCCACGCTCGAGGAAAACTCCCGGTGGTTCCGGCGCTATCCCGGCGCCCGAATCATCATCGAGGGGCATTGTGATGAGCGGGGTACCGAGGAGTACAACCTCGCCCTGGGGGACCGCCGGGCCCAAGCTGCCCGCGACTACCTGGTCCAGCTGGGAATCGATCCCCTGCGTATCGAGACGATTTCCTACGGCGAGGAGCGTCCCTTTGCCCTCGGCAGCAACGAAACGGCCTGGGCCCAGAACCGCCGGGCCCACTTTGTGGTCCAGTGAGCGTCTGAGGCGACCGCGGCCAAAGGGTTCTCGTTGCTGAAACCCGATTCGGGGCGGGTGGGCGCCCGAGTTCGCGTCGCTCGAAGCGCCGAGTCCGCCGCAGTGTGCTCTGGACCGTCGGATCCGGCGGCAACGAGGGAACTCCGGCCGCGCCGAACGCCGGCCGGAACTCGGAGGAGGGGGACGCCGCTCCGGAAGCGTCCCCACTTGCGGCGGTCGCGTGCCCGATTCCGACGGCGGTGATGGGCGGAGCCGTCGAAACGGGTACAATAGACATATCGAAAGCGGCCCGTTGTGTGGCGCGCTTCGTGAACGCTGGACATTCCGGGAGACGTTCCATGAAAAGGATCATTCCTTTCCTGACCCTGTTTCTCGTCGGGTCGATCGCTTTCGGCCAGAGGCGGGAGGACATTATCCGCCTGCAGAGCGATGTTCTCCAACTCCAGAACCAGATTCGCGTCCTGCAGCAGACCATCGACGAAAAGGACGGCACGATCGTGTCCCTTCTGGAGCAGTTGAACGATCAGTCGGCCGAGGGCAAGCTGGTCCTCCAGGAGTTGCAGAGGGCCCTGGGGAGCGGCCGCTCCCAGTCGGAGGACGTGGGACGCCTCCTCGAGTCGGTTCGGGACGAACTGCAGGTAATGAGCGCCAAGCTGGACGAGACCAACAACCGGGTTGCCTCTCTGCATCGGAGAATGGAGGAGAACCAGGTGCAGATTCAGACGCTGCGCAGCGTTCCCGGCCCCTTGGGCGAAGTCGAGCCCGACCGTGTCTACATCGCCTCCTTCAACGACTACCTCATGGGAAATTATGCGCTCGCCGTCGACGGCTTCCAGGACTTCCTCGCCAACTATCCCGACAGCGAGTTCGCGGACAACGCGGCCTATTATCTGGGCGACTCCTATCTGCAGCAAGGCCGGCACGAGCTCGCCGTTCAGGCCTTCGACCAGGTCATCAATCTCTATCCCAGGGGAAGCAAGACTCCCGTGGCCTACTACAAGAAGGCCACCGTATTGGCGGAGATGCAGCGCATAGACGAGTCGATCGAGACGCTCCGGCGCCTCAAGCGGCTCTTCCCGCAATCTCCGGAAGCCTCCCTGGCCGACGAGGAACTGGCGCGACTGGGAGTCCGATAGCCCGGGAAGACAGACTTCCAGCCGCTTCCAGCCTGTCGTCGCGGAAGGGTTGTAGAAGCTCCCCCTACCGGTGTCCGCGATCGTCCGGAGTCTTTCGACAGCCAGGATGGCTGTCCTCCCGTCATCGCGGAAAGAAGTTCTCAACCAGAACGATATCGCCTTCCGAGTGGTCCCGGCGAACATAGAGCGCCACTCGTTCGTCCGGCGAGACGGCCAGGCCGCCGGGGAACAGAAGGGGAGGCTCCGGGACGGTCCCCAGATCGCTCGCCTCGTAAGTGGATACGTCGACCCTGGCCAACCGCGGGCGGTCGCCGTCGGGAAAGCGCACGAAATAGAGGGCGTTCCCCGCGAGAGCCCAGCTCCGGTGTCGCCACACGCCCTCGGTGCCGGGAATCAGCTCTTCCTCGCCGCCTCCCAGCGGCAGTCTCCAGATTCCCGGAGTGTCTCGGCCCTTCGTATAGAGGAGGAATTCGCCGTTCGAAGACTCGAACGCCTCGAAGCCTCCATCACCCGTGACCCGCACCGGCTCACCCCCCTCGGCGGGCGCTCTCCAGATCTGCCTCTCCCCGCCGCGCCTCGAGCTGAAGTAGATCCATTCGCCGTCGAAAGACCAGCTGGGAAGAATGTCCGAAGCGGCATGGTCCGTCAGCGGACGCGGCTCCCCTCCGGCCGCGCGGACCACGTAGATTTCCGACGATCCGAGCGGGCTGGCGTCGAATGCGATCCGTTCGCCGTCGGGCGACCACCGGGGACTTCCCGTCGAGGGGCCTCGGAAATAGGTCAGCTGACGCGGGTTGGACCCGTCCGCCTTGCCGATCCAGATCTCCTCGGCCCCGGATCTCCGCGACGCAAAGGCGACGAATCGACCGTCGCGAGAGAAGTGAGGCGTGTCGTCGGTTCGGCTGGAGGCCAGGAAAGGCGACCAGGCCGAGTCGGGATCCGAACCGGCGAGATCCTCCAGCCGCGCGGACCAGATGTTGTTGACCTGGGTTACCTGAGCAAACGCGATCTGACCCCCCCGCCGGGCGACCGCGACCCAGTGCGCGTCCTCTCCGAAAGGCAGATTCTCCGGCTCGCCGCCGCTCGCGGAAACCCTCCAAACCCGGAACGGGCCCGAGCGGTTCGAAGTAAAGAGAAGCGACGCGCCGTCCGGCGACCATGCCGCTCCGGTGATGCGCCGGCCGTCGAAAGTCAGCCGCCGTTCCGGACCTCCGTCCACCCCCACCACGAAAAGCTCGCTTGCGCCTCCCCACTCGCGAAGAAACGCTACGGTCCGCCCGTCGGGCGAAAAGACGGGATACATGTCGCTCAAAATCCCGGAAGGAACGGACGTAACGGAACGCCGCTTTCCCGAAGCGATGTCCAGAAGGAGGATCGATCCCGAAACCACGATCGCCAGAGAGCGGCCGTCCGGCGACCAGTCCAGACCCTCGTCGGCTTCTCCCAGGATCAGCTCGGGGCCGCCGAGCGACGGAACCCATATCACGGATCGCTGCGGCGCCGTACCTCGCAGAAAGGCGATGTATCGGCCGTCGGGAGACCAGACCGGCTTGTGATCGGGGTCGGGAGAAGTCGTCAGGCGCAACGGAGGATCGCCGCCAAGAAGCTTGACGTAGATGCTGCTTTCTTTTTCCCGGCGGCCCCCGTCCCAGACGAACGCCAGACGCGACCCGTCGGCTGAAAACGCCGGCTGGGACTCGTGGCCCGGGTAGCTGGTGGCCAGGCTCACCCGGAGTTCGGCGCCCGGAACCGGCGCGCCGCCGTCCGATCGAAAGCGGATCGCCACGACCGAGAACGCCAGAACCGCGACCGTCAGGACTGCGGCCGCCGCAGCCGCACGGCCCCAGCGTCGGATGGCCGTCGGGGAGACGCCGCGCCCGGGAAAGGGTTCGAGGGACGTCAATCGGGGGGGCTCGATCTCTCGCGCTTCGGCGACGAACCGATAACCGTGTCCCGGGACGGTGGCGATGTGACGACGGCCCCCCTCGTCCATGGCTTGGCGCAGAAGGTAGATGTATTGAGAGAGGTTCGACTCTTCCACGATCGTGTCCGGCCAGACGGCGCTCATCAAATCGTCTTTGGACACCACCTCGCCCCGATGTTCCACCAGGACGAGAAGGGTCTGGACGGCCTTCCTTTTGAGGGGCAGGGGCTCCCCGTCCTTCAGCAACAGGGGTCGTCGAGCGTCCAGCCTGAACCGGCCAAACTCATACAACCGATCTGTTTTCATTGGGATAGAGGAGTTGAGAAAGAATTGATGGAGAATTGAGACGCCGGTTCAAGACTTGTTCGCCCCCCCTTCGGCAAACTTCCGTCAACCTTTTAACTCTTGTGTCGCATGTGCGCCGGGGTCGGCCGGACGTAAGGAATCTTAGCACGGTTGGGCCCTACGGCGGCGGACCGGGCGGGGGGCTTATCGCTATCCCGGAGGCGGTGATAGGGGCTCGTACGCCGGAGGTCAGGGACGTAGTGTCGCAATGTGACGCAAATCCGCCAAGGGAGGCAGTCATGTCAAGGCAAGTTTCCAGAATTCTATTCGTTGCGGCATTGGTTCTTGGTATCGGTGGAGGTCTCCTCCACGGCCAGGGAGACTTGAGAACCACTTTCGAAATTCCCTTCGAGTTTCAGCTGAACGGGCGCGTGTATAGCGCCGGGGAGTACCTGATCTCCCATCGCTCCGGAGATCGGCATGTCACCGTAAGGAGCGTCAAGACCGGCGAGACGGAGCTGGTCCGGTTCGCGACCCGAGTCGGCGCGAAGGGACAGAGCTCTCTGGTGTTCGACCGAAACGGAAACGGGCGTTACCTCAAGGAAGTCCACCTTGGGCATTTCGAGGGTTTCGCGTTCCGGGAAGGAACCGAGGAACAGCAGAGCGAGGCGCTGGCGGCAAGCATCCCTTAAGGGAATCCGTTTCGACGCCGGGGTTCGACCCGGGGCCCTCGCCTTGTAGAGGGCCCCGGGATCGGAACTTCGGGACGCCCGCAGCTCCGACTCGGGCCCTCCCCGAGCCACGCCGCCGGGTCGGGCGCCTCCGTCGTCCCCTCTTCAGAACGGGATGTCGTCGTCCGTGATCCCCACCTCCATGGGCGCCGAATCCGGGGATTCGTCCTGGGAGGGTCCGGAGCCGGCTTCCCCTCCCCGGTCCAGCATCTGCATGTTGGTCGCGACCACCTCGGTGGTCCGACGCTTGTTCCCGTCCCGATCGTCCCACTCCCGCGTTTGGAGCCGCCCCTCGATGAAGACCAGCTTTCCCTTCTTCAGGAACTGGCCGCAGATCTCGGCCAGCTTGCCCCACACCACGACGTTATGCCATTCGGTTCGCTCCTGCCGGTTTCCGCCCGCATCGACCCAGCGCTCGTTTGTGGCGAGGGAGAAATTGGCCACCGCCTGCTTCGATTGAGTGTAGCGAACCTCCGGGTCCCGTCCCAGGCGGCCGATTAAGACAACTCGATTCACCATGACTGAACTCCTTCCCCGAATGGCGGGGCTCGCGCGTCCCGCCGTGAATCACCCTGAAGCCACTTCGGCGGATCGAGCGGCCCCCCCGACGGGGGCCGTCCCCCGCCCGGCCGCGGAGGCCCCGCCGCACGATTCCGTCGGCTCCACCTACTATAACGTTGGGGTCCGAAAAAGTGCGAAGGAGGCGTGTGGGACATCGAGCCCCACCGGGCTGCGCGCCCCGGGACCCGGGAGGTCAAAAGCGAAACCGGCGGGTTCCGTCCTCGCCGACCAACTCAACGCTCCGGGCGATCCGTTCCCCGCCCCGGTGGAAGACGAACTCCATCCGGTCGCCGGGACGCTTGTCCTCGGCGATCCGGCCGATGTCCCGAAGCCGCCGCACGGGCTGGCCGTCCATGGCCACCAGAATGTCCCCGCCGATGATCAGAGGCACGTTGCCGGCGAAGACGCGGCGGTCTCCGCCCCGGATGCCCGCGCGATCGACCGAGCTGCCCGCCGCCACCCGTTCGACCAGGATGCCCTCCTCGACCGGCAGCTCCAGCAACCGGGCCAGACGCCGAGACACGGGCCGCCCGCTCTGGATTCCGATCCAGGCTCGCACCACCCGCCCGTGTTCCATCAGATCGGGCAGGATCCGATGCAACGTCGTTACCGGAACGGCGAACCCAATCCCGGCGCTTTCCCCGGTCCGCGACAGGATGGCGGTGTTGATGCCGATCACCTCGCCCCGCCTATTCAGCAGCGGCCCCCCGCTATTGCCGGGGTTGATGGCGGCGTCGGTCTGGATCAGGGCGTCCAGAACCCCGTACTGGGTGTCGAGACTTCGTCCCAGCGAGGAGATGATACCGGTGGTGAGCGTTCGCTCCAGACCGAAGGGATTGCCGATGGCCAGCACCTTCTGACCCACCCGCAGGCT
>CAYRCA010000181.1:0-8016 GCA_964422565.1 uncultured Acidobacteriota bacterium
ATCGCCTTCGACTTCGACGAGGCGTTGAGCTTTGAGGGCGAAACCGGTCCCTACCTCCAGTACTCGGTCGTTCGCTCCGGCAATATCTTCCGCAAGCTCGCGGATCGGGCCGGAGGCGGGAGCGAGGCGGAGTGGCGGTCTCAAGTTCCGCAACTTTGGAGGGATGATCGCGTCATAGAATTGTTAGAGGAAGACGAAGTCTGGAGCTTGCTCAGGGATATCGGCCGGACGGAGGAGGTGGTGGCCCAGTCGGTGGAGTCCCTAGAGATTTCCGGGGCCGCCAAACATGCCTTCGCCATCGCGCAACAGTTCAACTTCTTCTACCACTCGCATCATATCCTCTCCGAACAAGACCCGACACGGAAGAGGTTTTACCTGGCGGTGACGGACGCGGCTCGGCTCGGCCTGGTCAGACTATTGGGTCTTCTGGGCGTCACGGCACCAGAGAGAATGTAATGGCCCTTTCCCTCATCCTGCTTCTATCGCTCGCATGGTCTCCGCCGGTTGAGGGCGGCGACAGGGAGTCCGAGGAAACGATCTCCCTTGACGAACTCTTGGGTCCGCGGGACCTCGGCAGGTTCTACCAGCGGACCCGCTATCGACAGCGGATCGAGATCCTCCGGAAGGCCATCGAGGATCGGGCGGATCGCCTGGGCGGCGAGATCGAGAAGCGGAACCTGGCGGTTGTTTTCCGCACCCTTGCCGAGTTGCGCGGTCTGGTACACCACGCCCTCCAGCTTTCACTCATCGAGAGCGATGAAGGCGAGCAGATGCACCGGGAGGTACGGCGGCTCGAGATCCGACTCCGCCGACTCTCGAATCAGCTGGAGACTCAACAGTTGGGAGTCCCCCTCGAGAATCGCGGACAGTTCGATCTGACCCGGGAAAAGGTCGAGGTGTTGCGGAATCAGCTCCTTCGACAGCTTTTCGGCGCCGAGATATCGGACAGGGGCGAGACCTTCCCGCGAATGGCGGCCCACCCGCTGCTGCGTCGCGGCCCCGCCCACATGACGGCGGCTCAGCCGTTGCTGGATGTGGACAAGTTCACCGAAGACGAATATAGCAAAGTCCAGCACGCCCAGGAGTTGGTGAAGCGCGTCGACGTCTTCCTCGAGATCGCAGAGCGTCGGCTTGACGCGATCGAACACCGCAGGCAGGGAATCGAGGAGGAGGACGAGGGCGAGGACGGGGATGAGGACCCGCTCATGTTTCACACCTACACCGATCTCCTCCATGCCTATATCCGCGCGGTCGACGGAATCATGACCAATATCGACGAGAGGGTCGAGCTCAGAACAGCTACCGAAAGGGACATTCGCAGATCCCTGCGAAAGCTGGCCGACAGCGTCGAGGAGTTTCTCCCCCGTCTCGGCGCGCTTGAGGATCTGGTAAGGGAGCAACGCGACGAGGGGCTCCTCCGAAAATATCGCGAAGCTCTCCGCAGCACCGAGATCGCGCGGAAAGGGGCTCAGTACGGGCTGGGCGCGGTGGGCGAATGAGGAGAAGAGGATTGAGGAGTACTGGGTTTCGAGTTTCGGGTTCCTCTAGAAGTCTCGGACTCGCTCGCCGAACTCCATCTCCCGGTGGATCCAGCTGATGCCGGCGAAGCCGGCGGCGCCGGCCTCGATGACGGAGGGCCAGTTCTCCCGGGTGATCCCTCCCAAGGCGAAAACCGGAACCGCAACCTCAAGGCAGATCCGGCGCAGCCGAGCCAGGCCCAAAATATCCCTCCCCTCCTTGGAGATCGGCTCGAAGACAGGCCCCAGGAGAAGATAGTCCGCCCCCACCCGCTCTGCCTCGAGGGCCTCCTCGCCGTTGTGGACGGACTTCCCCACGATGAAGGAACGCCGTCCGGCCCTTTCCGCCGCTTCCCGGGCGAGTCCTGTGTTCTGAAGGGAGGTCAGGTGAACACCGTCCGCTCCCCGGTACAGAGCCGACCCGGTCGCGGAATTCACCAGAAAGATCTTTCCGGTGCGGAGGGCCAGTTCCGCACCTCGGGCGACCAGGGGATCCAGGGTTGCCGGATCCAAGTCCTTCTCCCGGAACTGAATGATGTCGGCGGAGGTGTCGAAAAGCTTTGCAAGGTAGGATTCGATGGGGATATCAGGGAAGAGAGAACGATGGCTGATGCCGTACCGGACCGGGCGCTTAAGTCGCAACCTTCCGAGAAGATCTTCTTCGGTAATTGGCAATTTCCCACCCGCCGAGAATCAGATTGACCACGCCCAAGCCGGTGACCCCCCCCCGGAAGAAATTGTTAAGAAACAACAACTGAAGGGGGGGATAGTACTGGAGGAGCATATTCTGTCGCCAGAAATCCATCCAGGGAAAGACGATCAGAAAGATCCCCACCTCGAAGCAGTAGATAACGTAGATGCCGAAAAGGAGCTTGCCCAACATCAAATCGAGGACTGGTCGAGTCTCCCCAACCGGCTCCTGACGTCACGGAAGTGCGGATCCGTACCCAGAATCCGACGGTAACCGGTCAGACTTTCCTCCAGTTCCCCCATCATCTCGAGGGCATAGGCGCGATCGTACTCCAGCGTCTTCCACTCGAACTCCTTCATATTCGGCAGACTCAGCCCGATATCCGCCCACTCCACCGTCTTACCGAAGTTCCTCATCTTGAGGTAACCCGCCGCCAGCATACTCGAGCAAAGTACCGCCCGCTCGGGGTTCTCGGCGTCGGAGAAAAGATGATAGGCCTGTTCGAACTTCGCCACGGCGTCCTCGATCATGCCCATCTCTCGATACGCGAGCCCCAGGTCATACTGGGCGCGTGGGTCGCCCCGGCTGTCTCCGACCGAGAGATCGACCGCCGTCTCCGACGCGTCTTCGCCCTCCGGCGCCTCCTCGAAAAACAACTCTTCGAGGGCCTCGTCGACTTCGGACTCGAAGGAGGGGGTCTCCTTGCCCGTCGGCACCGCCACAAGTCCCAGCTTCGCGGCCCTGGCCAGGATCTGTTCGTCCGAGGGATACTGTCCCATCAGGTCTTCCGCCAGACGGCGGGCGTCGTCGACCAGTTCCAACTTGAGGTAGAAGTCGATCTCCTGGAGAACATCGTCGGGAGCCCGCTCCCCGGAGTCGGCGGGAGCCGGTTCAAGGCGCTCCGGCGAGCTCAATACCGAGGTCGCCCACGACTCGCGGCCGCCGTCGAATAGCCTCTCTCCGGAAGTCGGCGCATCGGCCTTCGAACGGGATACAGCCCCCCCCACCGTTTCCTCTTCCGGCTGCACGGCGCCCTCCCCGTCCTGGACAACCTCCCGCTGTCCCGATGGCATGGCCTCGCCATCGAGGGACTCGAGTACCGTATCTTCGAGCGGCGGGGCGTCGTCCCGCAAATCCTCGGCGAACCAGCCCGCCAGCGCCTCACCCAGGTCCCCCTCGTCGGCCGACTCCGACGTTCCCGGGGAGGAGAGATCTCGGCGGGCGTGGTCGGTCCCGAAAGCCTCCGCCCAAGTTCCTTCCTCGAATGTTTCGACCCTCGTCGGCTCCTGGACCTCGTCGAGGGTCTCGGGGGCCTCGTCCCGAGGCGTTTCCAGAGCGTCTTCGAGCATCTCCCCCCAAGGGGCCTCGTCCGAAAGGGGAGCGTCGGCGTTGGCGGTCTCGGGCGCCGCCGGCTCGACTGCGGTGTCCCACCCCCCCTCCTCGAACGTCTCGACGTTCAGGGGCGCGGGTGTCTCGTCGAGGGTCTCGGGGGTCTTGTCCCGGGGCGTTTCCAGAGCGTCCTCGATCAACTCCCCCCAAGGGACCTCGTCCGAAGGGGGAACGTCGGCCTCGGCGGTCTCCGCCGGCGCCTCGACCGCGACGTCCGCCGTCGCCGCCGCCGCACCCAACCGATCCTCCGACTCCCTGAAGAGCCGTTTCGCCTCGAGGTTCGCCCGGTCCAGCTCGAGCGCCTTCAAGGCGGTATCCCGGGCCTCCTCCGGCCCCCCCTTCTCCAGGTACAGGCGGGCCGCGGCCAGATACTCGCCCATCGCCTCACTGGGGCTCTGAATCGACAGGGCCTGGGCCAGCGCGACGTGGGCAGCGGGGTTCTCCGGATCGAGGTCGACAATGCGGCGGCGAACTCCCGGCAGGCTCTCGCCGTCCTCGGCGGTCTGGATCTCCTCGGCCAACGTGTTCCAGTACCGGAGCGCCTCGGAACGAAGGCCGCGCCTTTCATAGAGTTCGCCGAGTTGTGCCAGCACGTCTCGGTTGCCCGGGCTCAACTCCTCGACCTTCCGGTAAATGGCGATACCCTTGGCCACGAACCCGCTTTGAACGAATATTGCGGCAACCCTGGGAAAGCAGTCGAGGGCTTCGCTCCGGCGACCGCTACGCAGGCACAGGTCTCCCATCGTATTCAGGACCGAAGGATCCTCGTGGGTCTGGAGGAGTTTCTGGTATTCCGCGATGGCCCGGTCGAACTGCCGGTTGACAACAAACCTCTCGGCGTTCCTCAGAATCTTGAATTTGTCTTCCATGTCGCTCCGCCGACTCCCGGGCGGGCGGATCGTATCGGGCCCACCCGTCGATTTATCGCCGGAACCGGCGTTCTGCTTTAGGCCAATCCGGATCGGGCACGGTCGTGACGGACTTCCCGGATCCGGGCCGCCTTACCCTTGCGCTCTCGCAGATAGTAGAGCTTCGCCCGACGGACCCTTCCTCGGCGAACCATCTCGACCTTTTCGATAATGGGGGAATACAGCGGGAAAACTCGCTCCACGCCATACCCGGAACTCACCTTACGGACCGTGAAAGTCGACTGAAGACCCCGTTTTCGGAGCGCGATGACCGCCCCCTCGAAGGCCTGGATACGGAACTTGTCGCCCTCCCGAATACGAACGTTCACTCGAACGGTGTCGCCGGGACGAAAGTCGGCGATCTCGCGGTCCATGTATTTCCTCTCAACCAGTTCCAGCAGATTCATCGGTCTTCTCCTTCAACGCCTGAATCAGATCGGGACGGCGCCGGCGGGTCACCTCCCAAGCCTTCGCCTCGCGCCAGCGCCGGATCTCCTCGTGGTTTCCCGAGAGTAGCGCCTCGGGAACCCTCCACCCCTCGAAGTCAGCGGGGCGGGTATAGTGAGGATAATCGAGCAAGCCCTCCATAAACGACTCCCGCAGCACCGACTGTCCCTCGCCCAGCACCCCCGGGATCAGGCGACTTACGGCATCCACCACCACCGCCCCGGCCAGTTCGCCGCCCGAGAGGACGTAATCGCCGATCGAGAGCTCCTCGTGGACCAGGTGATCGGCGACCCGTTGATCCACTCCTTCATAGCGGCCGCAGATCAGGATCAAGCGAGCTTTTAAGGATAACTCTTTCGCCTTTCGCTGATCAAATCCGCGTCCCTGCGGGGAGAGCAGAATCACGTGCGGCTCCGGCCCGTCGGCGCGCCGGCGCGACTCCACCGCCCGGAAGAGGGGTTCGGGTTTCATTACCATTCCTTCGCCCCCGCCGTAGGGACGATCATCGACCGTTCTGTGTCGGTCTAAAGCGAACTCCCGCAGATCCAGAACCGCAAGACTCAGCAGGCCCTTCTTCACAGCCCGCCCAATCATCCCGTATTCGAAGAGGCCGGCAAAAAGGCGGGGAAAGATCGTGATAATCTCGATCTTCATCGTGGAGTCGGCCCTCAACCCTCCCCTCTCTTTCGACCGCGCTCCACACTCAACTCCACCAAGCCGGGCGGCAACTCGACGTCGATTCGACGATCCCGCACATCAACTCCCCGGATGAACTCGCGTGCCATGGGAATCATGAATTCGCGGTCGTGGGCATCGACCACAACCAGGTTGGAGGCGTCGCCCCCGATCTTCAGGACGGAATCCACCCGACCCAGGAGATCGTCGCGCTGAAAGACCCGGCATCCCTTGAGATCGGAATCGAAGAAGACATCCTCCGGAAGCGCGACGCGTTCCGAATCGGGAACCTGCACCTCACATCCCACCAACGCCTCAACCTCCTCAAGTCGATCCCTGTCCCTGAACTTGAGGATGACCCGTCCCCGGTGGAGCCGAAAACCTTCCAATCGCTCCACAAAGGCCTTTCCCGGGGCATTGAGATAGACTCTTTCCACGATCTCGAAGCGATCGGGAAAATCGGTCAAGATCTCCGCCGCCACCTCCCCCCGGAGGCCGCGAGTCTTGACGATTCTGGCGATGGAAACGAGGGATTCCAATTACTCCAAGATTTCCAGCACGAAACGCTTACGCAGTTTCATGCCCGCGGCGCCGAGAATGGTACGGATCGCCCGAGCCGTCCGCCCCTGCTTTCCAATGACCTTCCCCAGATCCGGCTGGGCCACGCGCAACTCAAGAACGGTAGTCTGTTCTCCCTCCACCTCCGCCACAACAACCTGTTCGGGACTGTCCACCAACGCCTTGGCGATGTCTTCCACTAGCTGTCTCATGATTCCTCCCTGAGGATGAACGTGGATTCGGGGTCATCCAATTAAGCTTCCTGTCCCACCGGTTCGGTTGCCTGCTCGTTATCCCTGCGTTCACGCACCCTTCGGATCAGCGTTCGCACCGTCTCCGTCGGTTGAGCGCCCATCTGAAGCCAGTGGTCCACTCGATCGAGATCCAGATGCAATCTAACCGGCTCCAACGCCGGGTTATAGTGGCCGACAATCTCTACAAAACGGCCGTCCCTTGGACTACTCCTCTCCGAAACAACCACTCGATAGTGAGGATCCTTTTTCGCGCCACGTCGTGTTAACCGAATCTTCAGCAAATCAACAACCTCCTGACAAAACTTAAATTGTAGCAAATCATCAACCTGTCGAGGCAAGAAATTCACGACCACTTCAGGTTCGGCAGCCTCTTGCCGAGGAATCCCTTACTCATGGTCCGCATCATCTTGCGCGCCTGGATGAACTGCTTGAGAAGCCGGTTGACCTCCGAGACGGGCCGGCCGCTTCCCCGGGCGATCCGCTTTCGCCGGGAGCCGCCGATCAACTTGTGGTTGGCCCGTTCGCGAGGGGTCATGGAATTGATGATGGCGTCCAGATGAAGAAGCTCCCTCTCGTCGATCTGAAGCCGGTCCAGCCCCCGGAGGGGGCCGATCTGGGGGAGCATCCCCAGAACCTGCTCCAGCGGACCGAGCTTCCTGATCTGGCGCAACTGATCGCGAAAATCCTCGAGCGTAAACTCGTCCCGTCGCAGCTTCTCCAGCATGACCCGGGCCTGCTCTTCATCGGCAGCCCCCTCGGCCTTCTCGATCAAACCCAGGACGTCGCCCATCCCCAGAATCCGCCCCGCCAGGCGGTCGGGATGGAAAACCTCGAGGGCGTCATATTTCTCTCCCACGCCGATGAACTTGATCGGTGTTCCCGTCACCGCACGGATCGAGAGGGCGGCACCCCCGCGGGCATCGCCGTCGAGCTTGGTGAGGACGACCCCGGTCAGCGACATGCGGCGGTTGAACTCGGCGGCCGAACTCACGGCGTCCTGGCCGGTCATGGCGTCGGCGACCAGCAGGATCTCTCGGGGTTCCACCTCCCGTCGGATCCGCTCGATCTCCTCCATCAATGCCTCGTCGATATGGAGTCGGCCCGCCGTGTCCAGCAAGAGCACATCGAAGCCCATGTTGCGACAGTGACGCAGGGCCTGAACCGCCAGCTCAACCGGATCCCGGCTCTCACTCCGGAAGACCGGGATGTCCAGACTCTCGCCGATGACCGTCAACTGCTCGACGGCGGCGGGCCGGTAGACGTCGGTGGAGACCATCAGCGGTCGACGACCTTTTCGCGACAGCCAGGCGGCCAGCTTGCCGGTTGTCGTGGTCTTGCCGCTTCCCTGCAGACCCACCAGCATGAGGCAGGTGGGGCCCGTCTTCTGGAACTCGAGGGGAGCCGCGTCGCGACCCAACAGTTCCACCAACTCGTCCCGGACAATCTTGACGATCTGCTGACCGGGAGTTAGGCTTTGCAGGACTTCCCGCCCCATGGCCTTGTCTCGGAGACCG
Source organism: uncultured Acidobacteriota bacterium (assembly GCA_964422565.1). GTDB lineage: Bacteria > Acidobacteriota > UBA6911 > RPQK01 > JAPXNP01 > CAYRCA01. Next base: position 7,954 of record CAYRCA010000181.1, read on the forward strand.
GCCACGAAGTCCTTCACCACCTTGAAGTGGACGTCCGCTCCGAGAAGAGCGAGCCGGATCTCC
>CAYRCA010000182.1:0-8015 GCA_964422565.1 uncultured Acidobacteriota bacterium
CCGCGCCTTGCGAGCCGCCTCCCGGGCCCGGGCCGCATCCAGGGCCTTCTCGATGATCCGGCGCGCCTCGGAGGGATTCTTCTCCAAGTAGATACTCAGCCGCTCGTTGCACACCCCCTCCACCAGGCCCTTCACCTCGCTGTTGCCCAGCTTGCTCTTCGTTTGACCCTCGAATTGGGGGTTCGGCAGTTTCACGCTGACCACCGCCGTCAATCCCTCGCGCACGTCTTCGCCGCTCAGATTCTGCTTGAGATCCTTGAGCAGCCCGGCGGCGGCGGCGTAGGCGTTCAGGCTGCGGGTGAGGGCCGCCTTGAAACCGATGAGGTGCGTGCCCCCCTCCGCCGTGTTGATCGTGTTGGCGAAGGAAAAGAGGACCTCGTTGTAGCCGTCGTTGTACTGGAGAGCGATTTCAGTCTGCAGATTGTCCCGCTCCACCGAGAAGTGGATCGGCGGGTCGTGCAGAATGTTCCGGTTGCGGTTCAAGTGCTTGACGAAGTCGACCCCGCCCTCATAGTGGAACTCCTGCTCCCGGTCGGTGCGCAGGTCCTCGATGGAGATGCGCACGCCGGGGTTGAGGTAGGCGAGTTCCCGAAGACGCTGGGACAAGGTGTCGAAGTTGTACTCGGTAGTCTCGAAGATGGTCGCGTCGGGACGGAACGTGATCTTCGTGCCCCGCCGGTCGGTCCTTCCCGTTTCCCGAAACTCGGTGACCGGAATCCCCCGCTGATAGCTCTGGGTGTAGACCACGCCGGCGCGCCAGATTTCGAGGTCGAGTTGGCTGGAGAGGGCGTTCACAACCGAGACCCCGACGCCGTGGAGACCTCCCGAGACCTTGTAGCTTTCGTTGTCGAACTTGCCTCCGGCGTGAAGCATGGTCATGACCACTTGCGCGGCGGGGAGCTTCTTCGCCGGGTGCAGGTCCACCGGGATGCCCCGGCCATCGTCGACGACGGTCACCGAGTTGTCGATGTGGATGGTCAACTGGATGCTCCCGCAGTGACCGGCCATCGCCTCGTCTACCGAGTTGTCGACCACTTCATAGACCAAGTGATGCAGTCCCGCCAGACCGGTGGAGCCGATATACATGGCGGGACGCTTGCGGACCGCCTCGAGCCCCTCCAAGACCTTGATCTTCTCGGCGTTGTAAACGTCGAACCCCTCGCCGGCGGACGGTTTCACGCCCCCCTGGTCGTTCAATCCATCCCGTGCTGACGCCATTCTGTGATTCCCGCCTGCTATGAAACATTCGGCCTCCGTCCGGATGGACGGGGACGCGTGGAAGGCCTCTTCAGATCCGTGCCCAGCCAAAGCGGCTGTTCGCCGCGCGGGCCAAGCCGTGTTTGGATGTTCCCACCCTTTCGGGCGTCGGTGTGCGCCCCATATTGAAACACGTCATTATACCATATGGGGTCCGCCAAGGCGCCGAAAGGCTTTGCACATCTAGTGCTTGGGGCGATTCCGAGACCCCGGGCTCGTGGGTGGACGGGCACAGAGCGGATTCCGCCCCTGGGTCAGACCTTCATCGGCATGACGACGTACGTGTAGTCGTAGTCGCCCCCCTCGGCGGGTCTCATCAAACCCTGGGTCTCCCGGTCCTTCAGGAGCAGCAGGACCTCCTCACTCTCCAAGGTGCCCAGAAAGTCCAGCAGGTAGTGGGCGTTGAAACCGATCTCGATCGATTCACCGGAGTAGCCCGCGTTGACGCTCTCGGAGGCCTCTCCAATGTCTGCGGTCGCCGTCGACATCTCCAACTGCCCCTCGCCAAGGCTGAAACGAACCGCGTGCGACTGCTCGTCGGCCATAACGGCCGCTCGGCGAAGCGCGTCGGTGAAATCCAGGGTGTTCAGCCGCACTTGGCGCTCATTCTCGCGCGGAATAACCAACTCGTAGTTGGGAAACTGCCCGGCTAGTACTCGCGAGACCAGCAATCGGTCCGCCACCTTGAAGAACAGATGGTTCTCCGTGTGCCCGAATTCGAGAGTGTCGACCTCCTCGGCCGTGAGTTTGCTCAGTTCGTTGAGGGTCTTGCGGGGCACGAGCACCCGCGCTTCGCCCTCCAAACCGCCGACCTCGCAGGAGTGTCCGATCACGACCAGGCGGTGTCCGTCGGTGGTGACGAAGGTAACACCCCCCGGATTGACGATCATCAGAGCCCCGTTCAGGGTATACCGGGATTCCTCCTGGGTGATGGCGAAGATGGATCGCGTGATCATGTACCTGAGGGCGCGCGCCGGGAGTTGCAGCGTCTTGCCCTGCGGGCTGGGGATTTCGGGAAAGTTCTCCTTCGACAGGGCCGCCACTTTGAAGCGCGACCGCAGGCAGGTCATGCTGACCCAGTCGGCCGAGGCGGCCTTCAGGTGGATATCGGCCTCCGGCAGGAGACGCGCGATATCAAAGAGCTTCCGCGCCGACACCGTGACTGCGCCGCTGACCTTAACGGCGGCTCGACACGCGCAACGCAGGCTCACATCCAGGTCCGTGGCCGTCACGTGCAGGGCGTTCCCGGTCGTCTCAAGCAGGAGATTCGAAAGGATCGGAACCGTCGTCTTCCGCTCCACCACACCCTGAACGTACTGCAACTCCTTGAAGAGGTCGTTCTTTCGTACCGTGATGTCCATGCACCCTCCACCCACGTTCGCGGGGCCTTGCTCTCATTGGATCGCCTCAACCAGCCTGTCGATGGTCGCCTTCATCTGGGGATCGCGCTTCTGCAGCTCGTCAACCTTGCGGATGGCGTGAAGCACGGTCGTATGGTGTTTTCCTCCAAATTCCTTGCCGATCTCGGAGAGGGAGGTCTGGGTCAACTCCTTGCTCAGGAACATGGCCACCTGGCGGGGTTCGGAGACGCGACGCGCGTTGTTCCGGGCCTTGAGCTCCGCCACCTTGAGAGAGAAATGGTCCGCCACGCTCTTTTGAATCTGGCCGATGGTGATGACGCGGGCGCCACTCTCCGCGAGGTTCCACAGCACCTTCTGAGCCAGCAGCAGATCGAGCTTCTCTCCGGTCAGGCTACTGTACGCCACAAGCCTGACCAAAGCCCCCTCCAGCTCCCGAATATTCGACTTGATGCCTCCGGCGATGAAGAGCGCCACCTCGTCGGGCAGGTCGATCCCCTGCGCCTCCACCTTCTTACGCAAGATGGCCACCTTGGTTTCCAAGTCGGGCGGTTGAATATCAGCGATGAGTCCCCATTCAAACCGGCTGTGCAGGCGTTCCTCCAGGGTCGGGATCTTCCGGGGCGGCGCGTCGCTGGAGATGATGATCTGCTTCTGCGAATCATAGAGGGCGTTGAAGGTGTGAAAAAACTCCTCCTGCGTCCGCTCCTTGCCGGCCAGAAACTGAATGTCGTCGACCAGAAGCACGTCGCTGCTGCGATATCGCTCGCGGAACTGGATCATCTTGTCGTAACGCAGCGACTGAATGACCTCATTGATGAATTTCTCGGACGACATATAGGTAAGCCGCACGCTGGGTCGGTCCCTCACGATCCGCTGCCCGATGGCGTGCATGAGGTGGGTCTTTCCAAGGCCCACGCCCCCATAGACGAACAGGGGGTTATACGCGCAGGAGGGTTGCTCGGCGACGGCCACGGCCGCCGCGTGGGCGAACTGGTTGGAGGGGCCGACTACGAAGTTCTCGAACGTATACTTCCGGGTCAGCCAAGCCGGAGGGCTCTCGGGCCGGCCCGCGGTCCCCTTCGACGAGCCAGCCCCGTCGGCGCCTTCCCCGTCCTCATCCTCGTCGGCCACGACGAAAGATACTGCGTACCCCGCCAACTCGCTTTCCCGCAACGCCTCGTCGATTACGCCGCGATAGTTCTGATTCAGCCAGTACCGAAAATGCCCGTTGGGCACCCAGACTCGAAGTTTTCTCCCCTCGCCGTCCTCGCTGTGCAGCGACGTCGGCCGGAACCAGATGTCAAAGTTTCGAACGGAGACCTTCTCCGCCACCCTGCCCAGAACCCTCTCCCACACCTGCATCAGACGTGTGCCCCCCGCCCCTCTACGGAGTATCGAATCCACATTTCCCATCCTCGGCCGACACATGAGTCGGGTGAGGACGACCCCAGTCTTCGAATCCCCACTCTTCCACAAGTTTTCCACATTATGTGGAAAACTCCCGTGTTCTCGGTTGGGAGCATCGGCAAGGCCTTGCAAGCGACGCAGGCTGTACCCTAGCACTCCCCTCGGCCCACTTCAAACGAAATCTTGCGCGATTCCGCCCTCTCCTTTGCCAGCAAGCGGTTAGGCGGATATCCCTCAGGCGGGGGGTCAAGTGTCGCGTCGGAGTCGAGACAAACCGGCTCAAATCACGGACCGGTCATCGAGGGGCGGGGGCGGGTTGGTTGGCGAAGGCGTCTTTCGGTCGATTTTAACGTTTTGGAAGCGGGACCGGAGTTTGTCGAAGGTCGCCTCAAGTTCCTCCGGTATGATGCGCGTCTGACCCACAATCGAGACGGAGTTGGCGTCGCCGATCCAACGGGGAACCACATGCAGATGCAGGTGTCCGGCCACCCCCGCGCCGGCGCACCGACCAAGGTTCATGCCGATGTTGAAGCCGTCGGGCGCGTAGGCGTCGCGCAGGATTCCCTCCGATTCCCGCGCCCAGGTCAACAGGTGCGCCAAATCGGAAGGGTCGGCCTCGACGAGGGAGGCGACGTGTCGACGGGGCACGATCAGCAGGTGTCCCGCGGTGTAGGGAAAGCGGTTGAGCACCAGCAACGTCTGTCTGTCGCGGACCAGAACCAGGTTCTGTCGGTCCCATTCCGGCCCGTCCGCCAGCATCCGGCAAAAGATGCATCCCTTCGCTTTCGAACCGGAGCGCAGGTAGTGAAACCGCCAGGGCGTCCAGAGATTGTTCATCCGCTCAGGAGTTGATCAATTCCTTGAGCTCTTTGCCCGGCTTGAAATAGGGCACCCTCTTGGCGGGTACGTGCACCTTCTCCCCTGTCTTCGGGTTGCGGCCCTGACGCGAGGATCGCTTCCGGAGCCGAAAGCTGCCAAAGCCCCGAAGCTCGACCTTCTCGCCTTCCTGAAGGGATTCGATGATGCTGTCCAAGACCGTCTGGACGATCACCTCGGCGTCCTTCTTGCTCAGTCCGGAGTTCCTCGCCACCCCGTCAACAAGTTCAGCTTTCGTCATCTTCCTTATCGCCTCCCTTCGCGAGCTCGGCCTTCTTCCTCAGTTCGCCAAGCTGGGCTCCCGCGATCTCGCCGATGGAGGTGGTGGCCACCTCGGGAGTATAGGTCCAACGCCCCTCGGGCTCCTCGCCCTCGCTCAGGGCCCGGATCGACAGCCCAATCTTGCGCTCCAGCAGGTTGAGCTTGATGATCTTGAAATCCATTTCCTGGCCGGCTTTGAACTCGTCCTCGGGATTCTCCACCCGCCTCGTACTGAGCTCCGAAACGTGGCACAGCCCCTCGATGCCCTCCTCGATCTCCACGAAAGCGCCGAAACTGGCCAACCGGATGATCCGCCCGCGCACGATGTCCCCGACCTGGCGGCGGGCGAAAAACTCCTCCCAGAGATCCGGCTCCAGTTGCTTGATCCCCAGGGACAGGCGCTGGTTCTCGGCATCCACGTTCAGCACCACGGTTTCCACCTCCTGGCCCTTCTGGAGCACCTCGGATGGATGCTTGATCTTCTTCGTCCAGCTCAGATCGGACACATGCACCAGACCCTCGACTCCCTCCTCCACCTCGATGAAGGCCCCGAAGTCGGTCAGATTGCGCACGATGCCCCGCACGATGGAGTTGATGGCGTAGGTTTCCTCGACCCGGTCCCAGGGATTCGGCTCGGTCTGCTTCATGCCGAGGGAGATCCGTCGGTTCTCGGCATCCACCTCCAGAACCTGCGCCTCCACCTCGTCGCCCACATCGACCATCTTCGACGGGTGCTTCAGCCGCTTGTTCCAGCTCATCTCCGAGATGTGGATCAGCCCCTCGATCCCCTCCTCCAACTCCACAAACGCGCCGTAGTCGGTTACGCTGACCACTCTGGTTTGCACCCGGACGCCCTTCGAATACCGCTCGGCGGCCGAGAACCAGGGATCGGGGGAAAGCTGCTTGTAGCCGAGGGATACTTTCTCCTCGAGGCGGTCGAACTTGAGAATCTTCACTTCGATTTCATCCCCGATCTGAAAGAGATCGGACGGATGGTTGACGCGACCCCAGGACATGTCCGTAATATGCAGCAGGCCGTCGATTCCCCCCAAGTCGACGAAGGCGCCGTAGTCGGTGATGTTCTTGACCACGCCGGTGACCACCTTGTCCTCCTCGAGGGTTTTCAGGGTCTCCTCCTTCTTCTTGTAGTATTCCTCCTCCAGTACGGCCTTGCGGGAGAGAACGATATTGCCGCGGCGCTTGTTGACCTTGATCACGCGGACTTCGATCTCCTCACCGCGGAAGCTCTCGAGATTGCGCACCGGGTGCATGTCGACTTGCGATCCGGGCAGGAAGGCCCGCACGCCGATGTCCACAGCCAAGCCGCCCTTGATCCGTTCGATCACGCGCCCCTTGAGGACCGACTGATCCTCGTAGGCCTTCTCGATCGAGTCCCAGATCTTCATTCGTTCCGCCTTCTCCCGCGAAAGAATGACGCTGCCGTCGCTTTCTATGCTCTCCAGCAGGACGTCCACCAAGTCGCCCCGCTTCAGCTCGATTCCGCCCTCTTCGTTGCGGAATTCACCCACCGGAATGATGCCCTCGGACTTGAAGCCCACATCGACCACCACGTACTCGTCGGATAACTTCAGTATCCTTCCCTGGACGACTTCCCCTTCCGAAAAGCTCTGCGTACTCTTGTCGTACTCGTCCAGCATGGCCGCGTAATCGACGTTGCTCGCATCCTCGATCACTGGCTTGGCGGAGTCCGCCGCCGGGTTCTGGGTCGTTTCCTCCAACTTCTTCTCAATGGTTTGCGTCATTAACCGAAAACCTCCTCAATCAAAATATGCACAGGCCACAACCGGGCCATCTGAGCCGGGGCGCACTTCGAGTCGGTGAGAATCCAAGGACGGATTGTAACGGAGATCGAGACAAAGACCGAACCGCCAAATCGTCAGAAACTCGACACAAACCTCAGCGAATACCCTCGTCGCACAGGATCCGAAGAAGCTCTTATACCTTGCAGATCAACAGCTTGTCAAGGGCGACGGGACACGAGGACACGAGGGACGCGAGACACGAAGGACACGAAAGGCACGAAAGGCGCCGCTTCCTCCCGGTCGAGTCGGGGATTTCATAAATGCCGTCGGTGGAACGCGGCCGGACTGTGAGTCGCCCGTTGTCCTGCTGGTCGGTGGACGGGACGGTTTTCTGCTACACTAACAGTTTTGCACAGCTGGCCCGCGTCCGGTCGGGCTGGGCGCGACGAAAGGATCCTGGAGATGAAGACAGGAATTCATCCCGAATACCACTCCCTGAAGGTCACCTGCGCCTGCGGCGCCGAATGGGAGACCCGCTCGACTCACAACGGAGATCTTCGGCTGGAGATCTGTTCCAGCTGCCACCCCTTCTTCACCGGCAAGCAGAAGTTCGTCGACACCGCGGGGCGGGTCGAGCGCTTCCAGCGGAAGTTCGGAACCATCCTCAAGCGTGGCAACTGACCATCGAGCTGGTCTTATGTTCGGCAAGCTGGACGCACTGGAGGAGAAGTACGACGAGATCACCCGGCAGTTGAGCGATCCGGCGGTCGCCTCCGATCCCAAGAGGTACCAGAAGGCGGCCCGGGCTCACGCCGAGCTGGAGGAGATCGTCGTAGCATACCGCGAGTATCGCGCTCTTCAGAAGACGCTCGCCGAGACCCGTCATCTCCTGCGGGAGGAAGGCGACCCCGATCTCCTAGCCATGGCCCGTGAGGAGCTCGAGGAACTCGAGGGACGCACTCGTCGCTGCGAACGGGAGATCCGTCGCCTGCTGCTACCCAGAGACCCCAACGACGAGCGCAACGTTATTCTGGAGATCCGCGCGGGCACGGGGGGCGACGAGGCCACCCTCTTCGCCCAGGAGATCTAC
>CAYRCA010000183.1:0-903 GCA_964422565.1 uncultured Acidobacteriota bacterium
TTCGGGACATCATCTTTCCGCCGGCCGCCCCCCGCTCGGCCCTCAGGTAGACCGAGGGACGGTCTGAGGGCAGGACATGAAGGGCCGCCAGCCGGCGGACCCCACCGCCGGTCAGCGCCGTGCCCAAGACCACCATCGCCGGCGCGATGGCGGGGTCGGAGACGCACAGCAGCACCGTGGGACGGACTTCCGGAACCGCGGCGGCCCGCTCGACTTCCCGACGCATCTCGGAGCGTGGATAGATCCGCTCCAGCAGGGGTGTGGTCATCACGGTCGTGACCAGGGCCATGATGACCATGATGGTGAACATTTCGGGACTGAGTACCCCCAGGTCCAAGCCGATATTGAGAACGATCAGCTCCATCAGTCCACGCGTGTTCATGAGAACGCCGATAGCTCCGGATTCCCGCCAGTTCATCCCGGAGATCCGCGCCGCCGCGGTGCTGCCGCCGAACTTTCCCAGCAGCGCCACCAGAACGACCAGGCCGCACACGGCCCAGTCCCGCGGGTCGCTCAGCGATCCGATCGCCGTACGCAGTCCGCTGAAGGCGAAGAAGAGGGGAAGAAGCACGACCACCACCAGATCCTCCATGCGGGCCACCAGGGTCGTGGTGAGGCCGCCTTCGCGGGGCATGACCGCGCCCAGCAGGAAGCCACCGAACAGGGCGTGGATCCCAATCAACTCGGTGATCGCGGCGGAGGCCAACAGCAGCAGGGTGGCGACGGCCAGGAGACTCTGCGAGGCCACCATCCCCGCCCGGGCATCCAGCCGGCGCAGCACCGGGCGGACCACCATCAGCATGAAAACGATGTAGGCCGCCGCCAGCATCGTCGTGACCAGAGCCCCGCTCAGCTCCTCGGCGCGGGCGATGGAGATGACAAACGCCAGAATGCACCAGGCGG
>CAYRCA010000183.1:913-8009 GCA_964422565.1 uncultured Acidobacteriota bacterium
TCGAGCCCACCCGGGAGCTCACAAGCCGCCTTTCCGCCAGAATCCGCGCCAGCACGGGAAACGCCGTAATACTCATGGCGGCTCCCATAAACAGGGCGAAGGCCAGCGGTGAGGCGAGTTCGGGAGCGTAACGCTGGTGCAGGAAGTCGGCCAGGATCACTCCCAGCACGAAAGGAACGATCATGCTGGTGCTGCTGATCAGGACGGAGGCGCGTCCACGACCTCGAATGAGGCGGGAATCGAACTCCAGGCCCACGAGAAACATGAATAGAACCAGGCCGAACTCGCTCACGGTGGCCAGGAGCGGGAGGGAATGGGCCGGAAAAACGGCGGTCATCGCGTCGGGCCAAAACCATCCCAGCAGGGAGGGGCCCAAGGCGATACCGGCCATAATCTCCGCCACCACGACCGGCTGGTCTATCCGCCGGATGAGCAGCCCAAGGCCGCGGGCCAAGCCAATGATCAAACCCGCCTGGAGTATCAGGTTAAGTATGGGAGTCGACGCTTCCGGATGCATGGGAAATTTGGAGAGTCAGTCTAACACTGAAAGCCGTGTTGGACCGACACGGACCGACGAGGACGGGCAGGGGCGACGCGCACCAACGAACACGGGCGCAGGCCCTTGAGGGGGACGACACTTAGGGCTCGCTTAGGGCCCGTTTCGCGTCTTGTCGCGGCCCGTGTCCGTCCGTGTCGGTCCCGGTCCACGCCCAGGGGGGCGTCAGGGCGCGGGCCGAATGGACGACGGCCGATGCTCGGGGAACCATACCGTGAAGTGGGGAACCTCCTCCTCAACGTGACACCGCATGCAGCCCGCCCGCAGCCGCTCCATCCGATCCATGAACAGAGCCTCATCCTCCCTTTCGACCGCTTCGAGGACCGCCGGAAGATCCTGCTCCAGGAAAGGCCTCGCCGACGCGGCGCGATTCGGGCGGCGTTCCAGGGCAAGCTCGATGACCGACTCCATCTTCTCGATTTGATAGCGTGCGTGAGGCCAGTTTCGATCCTTGCCGGCGAAATAGAGTTCGCCGAACCGGTAGCCGACCTCGACCATGGCGACATCCAGCCCTCGGAGTTGGCGCTCTATCATTTCGAATCGCTTCTCGGTTTCCCCGGTCAGCCAGCCGTCCCCCGGTTCCGATGCGCCGCAACCCGGCGAAAGGCTACTCATGAGCAAGGGAACCGCAAAATAATGATGAAGTCGTTTGCCACAAGTCATCGTTTCCCCCTCGGTTTCACATCTAGCAGTTGGATGAGCACGCCGGCCCAGAAGAGGGACAAGGCATAGGAAATCAGCACGTCCGATGGCCAGTGAGCTCCCAGGATGACGCGGGCCGACCCTCCCAGGAGAAGAGCGAACAGCGCCGCCGGAGCCAGGATCGCGCGCTGCGCACCCTTCCCCCATCGGAGGGCGACCCAAAGGAGAAAACCCACGGTGGAGCCGTAGGTCAGGGCGAAAGTCGAAGGAAAGGAGGAGCCCGAAATCGAGCCGATCACCTGGATGAGCTCGGGCGATGGGCGGGGCCGGAAGATCCAGGCTTTCAAAGCGGAGCCCATCAACCACATTCCCAGGAAACTGAGAATCGACAGGATCGCGACCTTCCAGCCCGCGATCCAACGGCACAGGAGGAAAGTCGCCGCCGGCAGGAGAAGACTCCAGGGGGGCACTGCGGTCTGAGTGACCGCCGGGGCCCAGAACGGACCCGCCGGAAGGAGAGACTGAATCCATCGCGCCGCCGCCACGTCCCCGGGAAAGAAGGGTGTGCGTGCCGCGGCGACGACGGCCACGACCAGACCCAGACCAGCTATTATTGTCGAGACCCCCCTGCGATTCATTGGGCCCCGTCACCCGGATCAGGGATGGTGAGGACTCGGGTTGCGGGGTCGTAAACCGGATCTCTTCCGGTGAGGTGGAGCAGGAAGACAAGCAGGGTCGCCTCATTCTTGGGACCTTCCAAGCGATAGCGGCCCGGAAAGACGAGCCCCATACCCTCGAGGTGACGATCGAGGTCCGCGGCGGGGAGGAAACCGTTCGGACCCATCGTCCGACGCCAGTCGAACCGCGGTTCGTCGTCGGCCGGTTCACGGTTCAGGTAAAGGATCTTGGCGGTGGCGGCGGGGAGGCCCACCCGCCGGTTGGACGCCCCAGGCCTGACCGCAATCTCAGCCGGTTCGACGGCGGGCCGTTGCCTCGATTCGGGATAGCCCCTCGCCCTCCAGGCGAGCCAACCCCCATCCAGAATCGCCGCGCGCGTATGGCCCGCGCGGCGCAGACTCAACCAGAGCGCGGCGGCCTCCAGTCCACCAACCTCATCGTAGAGGACGACGAAGGTATCCTCCGAAACACCGGCCTCGGCCAGGGCCGCGATCGTCTGATCGACGCCGCCCGGGTGGGAGCGACCCTCGTCGCGTCCCGCCGGCCAGGGGACGGCGTTGGGAATGTGCCCCTCGTCATAGACGGATTCGGGACGGGCGTCGAGGATCCGGTAGTGCGCCACGTCCGCCAGCTTTTCCTTGAGCAGGTGGGTCGAGAAGAGATATCCAGGTTCGGCGAAGCCCTTCTTTCCCCGTAGGGTTCCCAGGTGAGCGACCAGCGCCTCGGCTTCCCGTCCCACGAACGTACGTCCCACGAAAGGCGCCGAAAGCCTGGCGATCTCCCGCGAAGGCAGACGCCGGGTGATCCCGTCGAGGGGGATGACTCCCGGATAGTCGGTCGCGGCGCCGTCGGAGCCGTGACACCGCTGACAGAGCGAGACGTACAGGGATTCCCCCTTGGCGAGAAGTTCCGGGGAAGGCTCGCCGGGCTGAGCGGGCCAGACCCCCCCTCGAAGGAGGAGCACGCCGCTCACGATCACCGCCGGCGGGACCACCGACAGCGCGGCGCGCCCCTTTTTCCGGATGCGGGAGAAGGAACGCCGTCCATCCCTCGGGCCCGGCCCCTCGTTGACAGCACCCATCCGGCGTTCGGGTCTCATCAAACTCGAAAGTATATAGACTACGGGATTTTGAGAACAACCCGCCGGTGGATCAAGCCTCGTGACCGCTCATGTTTGGCGGGCGCTGGTCTCCGACGACGCACTGGTGTGGTCTCCGGGGCCCCCTGATCCGACACGCCCGTCGGGATTCTCGTCTCTACTCCTCAACCGGCGGAAAGAGAAAGCCCCTCCCCCTCCGTCGAGACGGAGGGGGAGGGGCCTTAGGTGGGATGTTGGGGTCTCTTTGCGTCTAGCCGATGATCTCGATCTTTTCGGCCATTAGATCTTCCGACCTGAAGTGGACCCTCACGTGAGTGCCCTCACTGCCGGCAAGACCCTCCACGCCGCCCTCGGCGCCACTGATCTCCGTGGCCTCGCTGTACTTGAACGTCATTTCTCCCTCCGCCGTCTCAACGGCGAGGGTCTGGGAGTCCGGGTCAACAGCCGAGAGCCGACCCTCCGCTACCTGAGTTCCTTCTTCCCACTCACCCAGCACCGGCGATGCCGCCAGAGCCAAGAGCAGGATGGGGAAAGCAGCGATCAAGGTACTCATTTTCTTCATGACTCTTACTTACCTCCTTTTTAGCAAAAGCGCGTGGTCGTCACGGCTTTGTTGAAGCTGTCTTCAAGCAACTTGCTTGCCAATCCATTCGGAGAGCAGATCAAATGCAGTAGCTTCAACTGCTTGCAAGCGAATCGGTGCCGCGTTCGAGTTCGCGAGGAGGGCGCCGGTCGGACCCTAGGGCGGGGAATATTTCTCCTATTCCTACCCCCGTCCTCATGGCGGCATTCGGTTCAATGGCCGTTCGGTCGGTGCGTCGACGACGGGTCGGTAGCGCGCGAGTCCTTGGACAAGCCTGGCCTAAGGATCCGGAAGAAGCCTGCGCCTCCGGGGAAGGCGGAACGCCAAGTCCAAGCAGATGGAAAAGTCGCGGGCGTAGGCCGGGAGAGGGACTTGTCTGCTCGTGCGGATGTGCGGGTTCCTACTGCCGGCTCGGTATAGACGGCCACGGCAGCCACCAGCGGACCATTGGCGGGGGTATCCCTGTTGCCTCACGTAAGAAGTGCCTGAAGTGCCTGAAAGGGGCTCTGGACAAGGTCCTTGGTCATCCTGTAAACTTTAGTTGGGTTTCCGAACCAGAAGATGCGATTGCGTGAGTTGGGACCCGTGAAAGTGGAGGTCATCCGCTCGGCGGATGCGTGGCAACAAGGCGCCCGGCGGATGTGTGGCAACAAGGATCTGAAGCGGCATAGCGGAAGAGGGAAGTGGGACGACCCGTTCGGGAAAACCTGTCTCGTTTGGTGACCCGACAGACCATCGTCGGCTGACATCAAGAAGCTTTCCGTTTTCACTCCGGCAGTAAGTCTCGTGAGAAGAAGGAGTGCTTTGTCCGGGGAAGTTCCCCCTGGAGCGATCTCCGATTTTCTCCGATTAGACAGGCGTGCAAGTCGCCGCGTCAGTTGGGTGGAGTCCGCGTCCAGGGGATCCGAAGGATCGAGAGGAAACTGACTGATGGAACCTGAAGTTTTTGCCTTGTTGCGCGAGTCCTTCCGGTTGGCCTCACCGTCGAAGAGAGTCGTCCTCTTCAGGGGATCGTTCCCTCTACTCCTTCTTCTATTATGGTGCGGCCTCATTCCACTTCACCAGCCCACCGCCTTTGCCGGAACCGATGCCGGCGTCGCGATCGAGCCAACGGCGACGATTCAGGCCATAACCGATGATTTTCGAGCCCGGCTGAAGATTTCCGGTGAGGTTGTGGTGACCATTGTCCCGCGGAACGATCGGCTGGTCTCGGTCGAGCGTTCCCGGGAGAATCCGACCGCGTTCATCCTTTCTTTTGAGGAGAGTTTTCTGCTGTTGCTGGACGAGGAAGAGCTCAGGGCCGTGGTGGCCCACGAAATGGGCCATGTGTGGATTTTTCACAACCATCCCTTTCTGCAGACCGAGGCTCTGGCGAATCGCAAGGCCAAGGAACTGGTCGATCGAGAGAGCCTCGTGCGCGTCTATGAAAAGGTCTGGCTCCACAAGGAAGAAAGTGGGGATCTCGACCGATTCCTTGAGGCCCCTGTTCCAGCCGAAGTCAGGTAATCGTGCTCGAAAGCTCCCCGGCCGCCCGTCAACGGGGAGCGCCGGCTTTCATCCTCCGACGCCTGCGGGAACTCACACGCTCGAGGGGCGCATACGCCCGCGGGCGCATGCGCCCCTCGAAAAGGGGAGATCGCCCGCTTAAGCCCCGCTTTCACCATCCTGAGCACTTTCGCTGCTGAGGATTTCGATCCTTGTCGCCCTGTTGGCCGTAAACCCGGCCTCGTATTCAACCTTCACGCGGGCGCCGGTCCCGGTATACAGCCCCTGCATTCCCTCGTCGGCGCCGATGATCTCAGTCCAGCCATCGTACAAGAACTCCATCTCCCGACCGGCGTCGGTGAGAATGGCCAGGACTTCCGCGTTGGGATCCACCCTGAGCAGGTCGCCCTCCGCGGTTCGGACGGACGTTTCAATTTCCCAGACCTCCATACCCTCCGCGCCTGCTTGACCTTCGTCCAGGACCTGGGGGCTTTCGCGCTGCTGACAGGCCGACGCGAACAGAATCAACAGGAAGGCCAGAGACAACACCGTGAATCTATTCAATCTACTCCTCTTCATCGTTTGGTTACCTCCTTCTCACGCCGTCCGTGGTTTGCGATTATCGCTTTCGGGCGGCGTGTTCTTTAATGTGACCGAAACGCAAGATGCGTGCCAACCTCCGGAAGCCGAGCCGGGGTTTCCCGGAACCGCGCTTGTCCCGGGCCTTTCCGGCGGAAAAGGCGGGGGCTTTCGAAGGCTTTTCCGGACGGCAACGAGCCGTGTCACCGCGACCGAACAGGTAGAAACTCCCCGGCCCCCGGCCCGTGGCGATCGCGGATCGCCCGAATCACGAACGGGATCCCGACCATGCGAGCTTCCGGGAGATCGGTTCGATCCGGGAGTGTCCCGAGTCTTCGCCGGGGGCATTCGGGGGGTGTCGGGAGGGCCGCGCGTCCCCCGGATTGGTGCAGACCGCGCGCGTGCCGCCGCCCACGAGGCGCAGAAGCTCTATGGAAGTAGTAGCCCGCACGGCAAGACCCGCAACGGAGTCGGAGTCCTTACATCGCGTCCAGCCCGCACCTTAGAATGACCCTTGTCTCGAAAACAAGGACACAACGAAGGACAGAGGAGCGAAGGATGATCGTCGTACAGAATCGCGTGCCCGTCGCCGAAGGCTACGAGGAGGACTTCCTTGATCGATTCCGAAGTCGAAGGGGTCTCGTCGACGGGGAGCCGGGCTTTATTCGGAATCTGGTGTTGAGGCCCATCAAGGGCGACCCGTTCATCGTGCTGACGTTCTGGGAGACCGAGCGGGACTTTCAGAGGTGGACCGCAAGCGACGCCTTCAAACAGGCGCATCGCCGTGTTCCGCCCAAGGAGATGTTCAAAGGACACGGCCAGCTCGAGATCCATGAGGTCGTTCTGGACACTGACGGGTAGGCGTTCGAAAGATCGAACCCATTAGGGCGCGGACCTGGTTTCTGGTTCGGAGGGGTCGAGCCGGAAGACAGACTTTCGCCGCGGAGGGGCGTGAAGGACGGGAACCCCAGTTGCTCCCGTCGGGTCAGTTCGACCCGGTCCAGCGGTGGGCCGCTCGCCCTCCCGTCGATGGATCGGTCAGGTGGCGAACCAGTCGGTCCGGGTCGATTCCTGTCTCGATCGAGGCGCCGACCAATCGTAGGACGGCTTCGTAGGCCAGGACGGCCTTTGGCGGAGGCGGAGCGCCGAATCGAACGTGGTACAGCTCGCGAAAACCCGCCTCCACGCCCGCAAGGCCGCCGACCGTGCCGGGACGATTCGCCGGCTGGGAGGCTTCGTCTCCCGGGGCCGGCGGGATCAGCCGCAGGAGCCAGGGGACGCCGGTCTGAGTGACGGTTGGATCGTCGCCCAGGCTGATGAAGAGGATTTCCCCTTTCTCACGAGCGACGAACTGGCCGGCCAGGTGGGCGGCCTCCCGGTCGATCCCTCCGAGCATGATACCGACGCCGCGGCCGTAGGCGGGGTTGACCACCTCTTCCATCTGGGCACCCCAGCCGAGGCTGCCGGTGACCTC
>CAYRCA010000184.1:0-7997 GCA_964422565.1 uncultured Acidobacteriota bacterium
CGCCCTTCCTTCGATTCTCGTGGCTGCGACTCCGAGGCACCGGCCGATGCTACCAGACAGGACTGACGCCGGCGCTGGTGTGAAGGATGCCCGCGACTCGTCCCCCCAAGTCAACCGTCATCGGGATTGACGGGATTGACGGGATTGACATTGCCGGCGCTCCCGGACGTTGTGGTTGGAGGATGTCAAGGCGTCGGGTCGGTGGGGACCTTCCGAGCGCGAACCGCTCAACGGAAGTGGTCGAAACCCGCGGGTCGGCAGGGAGAACGTTTCCCGTCACGGCACAGGAAGAGTTGCGGTTCGCCGGCGATGACCCGCCCTATTGCGCGCGGGGGCGGCCATGCCCTGGGGTACTCCCGCCGAATGCGCGCCAGTTGTTCGGCCGAGCAGGTGAAGACCAGGGCGTAGTCCTCTCCGCCGTTTAAGAGAAAATCCAGCGGCAGGTGAGGGGCGCCACTCGCCGACCGGAGCGCTTCCTCATCGATCTCCCCGGACAGGCCGCTTTCCTCGAGGAGGTGCAGGACGTCCGCCGCCAGACCGTCGCTGACGTCAATCATGGCGTGCGCGAGTGCCCGCTCCCGAAGCCAAACCGCGGGCTCAACATGCGCCTCGGGCAGGCAATGCGCCCGCAGAGCCGCCTCCGTCTCCTCCGAGTCGACCAACGCACACAAGGAATCCTCACTTTCAATCCGGTCGAAATCGGACGGCACTTCCGACCCGAGAATCTCGAGGCCCCGCCGGGCGAGCCCCAGCCGCCCGATGAGCATCAGGTGATCGTCCGCCCGGGCGCCGGAGCGAAGAACCGGCTCGCCCGAGTCGACGTATCCGATGGCGGTGACCGCCAGGAACAGCCGATCGGAGCGGGACAAATCTCCGCCGATCAGGGACATGGATACCGCCTCCGCCTCACCCAGAAAGCCCCGTATCAAGTTTTCGAAGTAGCTTCCCAGACACTCCGCAGGCAGCCCCAGGTTCAGCAGGCAGGCGAAGGGTTTCGCACCCATGGCCGCCAGATCGCTCAGGTTGACTCGGCAGACCTTGCGTCCCAGGAAAGTCGGGCTGATCCAGTCCCTCCGGAAGTGCTCGCCCTCCACCATCATGTCGGTGGTCACGACGAACCGGCGCGCGAAGGGCCCTTCGAAAACCGCGCAATCGTCGCCGATCATCCCGGCGACACCCGGTCGAAGGGGTCCGACCGAGCGCCGGATGAATTGTATCAAGTCAAACTCGGAGTCACGCTGGGTCGTCAAGGGGTCGTCTTCACCAACTGGCTGATCTCGTCCATGAACTCATGAACGCTCTTGAAGTCGAGGTAGACCGACGCGAAGCGGACGTAGGCGACCTTGTCCAACCGCTTGAGTCCATTCATCACCGACTGGCCGATCTCCATGGAGGTCACCTCGCGGGTGGGGGAGTCCTGGACCCGCCTTTCCACGGCGTCCACCAGTTCCTCCAGCTGTCGGGGGGAGATGGGGCGCTTCTCGCAGGCCCGCATGACCCCACGCAAAACCTTGGCTCGGTCGAAGGGCTCCCGCTGGCCGTTCTTCTTGACGACCATACACGGGATATCCTCAATCCGTTCGTAGGTGGTGAAGCGACGCCCACAACCCAGACACTTCCTCCGTCTGCGGATCGACGTTCCCTCCCGGCTCTCCCGGGAGTCCACCACGCGATCCCCGTCATGGTCGCAGAATGGACAACGCACGCCGCGAACCTCCCCGTCGCCCGACGCCGGATCCCCGACTCCTGGCTTTTTCCAGTTCATACCATAAAATGTCTTGGGGCGACACGTCGGCCGACCCATGGGCGGTCGCCCTCAGCCCTCTTAACCGAGAACTTTTTCGCCGGGGATTCCGTTCCTAGTTGTCGACGGGCCGGGAATTCCGAAGGTAGCCGAGGTTGCAGGAACCAGACGCGAAGCTCGTGGAACGTTGCGTCAACGGAGACTCCCGGGCCTGGGATGGATTCGTGCGGACCTTTGGTGGACGCTTACTTAACATGGCATACCGATACACCGGCAATTATTCGGTCGCTGAGGAACTGACCCAGGAGATCTTCCTTCGTGTGTACCAGAACCTCGCCACCTTCCGGTCCCAGTCCGGATCGCTGAACAGTTGGGTCATTCGCGTGGGCCGCAATCTCATCATCGACCATTATCGGGCCCACCGGAAGGAAAGGCATGTGGCGGGAAGCGACGAGTTGGAGGTCCTGGACTTCGGCGAGGATTCCAAGGCCGGCAATCCCTTTGAGAGCCTCTATCTCCAGGAGAAGGCCCGCTTCCTGCACACCGGCCTGGAACATCTCTCGCCCGAGTTGAAGGAAGCGGTTTTACTGAGGGACATCGAGGGGTTCGCGTACCAGGAGATCGCGGAAATGCTTCAAATCCCCGAGGGCACCGTCAAGTCCCGGATCAATCGGGGACGGATAGAACTGGCCAAAGTGCTTCGGCGGCTCAAGGCCGAGGCAGAGGCGGATTCATGAACTGCTCGCGATTCGAAACGCTGCTTTCGGACCACATGGAGGGAGTTCTGGACCCACGGGTTCGGGCCGCCGTGGAGCAGCATCTGCGCGAGTGCGGGGAGTGTCCCCTTCTGGTCCGGGAAGTGAGCCACCTGCGCCGGGAACTGTCGACGTTTCCCGAGGTCCCTCTTCCGGAGCGACTGGTTGACGGAATCTTGGATCGGACCTCCGGAAAGCCGCGGACCTACTCTCCGTGGCGGGACCTGATTCTGCCTTCGCTGCGCCCCTTCCTGACCCAGAGATACGCCTTCGCCACGCTCATGGTGTTCGTCTTCATCTCCTTTGCAGTCAATGTGATGGGTCCCGGCATCGCAGCCTCGAGCCCCTCCAGGCTGAGCCCCTCGGCTTTGGTGGCGCGCGCCGACGAACTCTCCAACAACGTCTACCGAAGATGGGTCGAGTTCAACGATCTGAAGAACCGGATGCGTGAAGAGATCCGCCTTTTCAGGGAAGACCTTTTCGGGCGTCTCGACTATCACCTTGTAACCATTCTGTTCCGTAGCTACGACGAAACAGTGCAGGCACAGAGCGAGCAGGGGCAAGAACAGCAAGAGGACCAGAACAATGAACAGCGGTGAATTTGGGCAGCTTTCGTCGCCTCCTCCTCCGCCCCCCTCGGCGGCGGCCAAGATACCGGTGCGGGCCGCTATCTGCGCCCTGATTCCCGGCATCGGTGCCGTCTACAACCGCGAGTACATGAAGGCGGTGGTGCACTTCGCCGTCTTTGCCGGCCTCTGCATCGTGGCCGAGAGCATCGGAATCTTCGGACTGGCCGCTTTCTCCTTCTATGTCTACACCGTCATCGACGCCTACCGGTCCGCGGAGGCCATTCTCAGACGGGGCGACCAGCCGAACGCGGAGGGGAATGAGATCAACTTTCCCCTCTGGGGTGGAGTTCTCGTTCTGATGGGAATCCTTTTCCTGCTGGATAACCTGGGGGCCATCAGCCTTCGGGCGACCATCCAGTTCTGGCCCATCATCCTGATCTTTCTGGGACTGTATCTGATCTTTTCGTTCGCCATGGCGGAGAAGGAGAAGAAGGCGGCGCGGGCCTCGAAACACTCGATCGAAGAGCGCTCCGGAGGGGGAGAACAGTGACCATGTCTTTCCGCAACCTGTCCACTCCGATCGTCGGGTTGGTGCTGGTCGGACTCGGAGGGTTGTTCCTCGCGGCGAATCTCACCGATCTCCGGGTGAACTGGATCTTCGTCGCCAAGACCGCCCTGCCGGTTTTCTTCGTCCTCGTCGGTATCGCCAGATTGGTCAGACACTTCACTTGGTCGAAGGAGGAGATTGACCTCCAACCCGGAAAGGCGGGTCTGCTGGGGGGATTGTTCTGGTTCTCCCTGGGCGCGGTTCTCCTGCTCGATCTCTTCGGCCTTCTGGACACGCTGGGTTTTCTGGGGCTCTACTGGCCGATTCTGTTGATTCTGTTCGGAGTCGGCAAGATGGTCGACTATTACCGTTTCAAGGGCGGCGTCCGGGTGCGGACCGGAGAGATATTCGGCGTCGTCTTTATCATCTCCTTCGGCATCACGGCCAACCTCCTGTCCCAGGCGCACCTGCCGTTGCTGAGAGACTGGGGTTGGGGCGATGTGAGGCTGCCCATCCCCGCGGGAGAGCGATTCCAGTTCGAGTTCGACGAGGAAATCGACCTGGCGGGCGCGACGGCCGTTCGGATCCAGAACATCTACGGCGATGTCCAGGTGGACGCCGGGGAACTGCCGGAATCGCGGGTCGCCCTGACCAAGATCGTCCGCGCGGAACGGCGCTCCGGCGCGCAGGAGATCGCTTCGGAGGTCCGGGTGGTGACCTCGCGGGACGGCGACACCCTCACCATCCGCACCAATCGCGAGGCTCTCGGCGCCAGGGGAAAGCAACTGACGACCCACCTCAGGCTGATGTTGCCGGACGATCTTCCCCTGTCGGTTGAGAACAGTTTCGGCGATGTCCGGATACGGGATTGGAACGCGGTCTGTCGGGTAAACAATTCCTATGGCCGGGTCACCGTCGAGCGGGTGCAGGGAGACGTGGAGGTCACAAACCGTTACCGGCACGTGGAGATACGCGGCGTGGAGGGGGACGTGTCGGTGGAGAATCGCCGGGGTCCGGTTCATCTGGACCGGATCACCGGCAAGGTTGCGGCGAGTACCGACTACGATCTGATCCGGGCGGGGAACGTCGCCGGAGACCTGGAGATAGCCAATCACTTCGGGACGATTCGCCTGTCCGACATCTCGGGTGGTTGCGTGGTCGACGGAACGGGATCCCGAGTCACGGTCGAAGCCGTCGGAGAGAAATTGCGGGTCAGGAACTCCCATAAGGACATGACCGTGCGCGGAGTCGCGGGGAGCGTCGACCTCGAGACGTCCTACTCCCGGGTGAAACTGGAAGAGGTCGGAGGCTACGTGGAACTGAAGGCGGTTCATTCCGAAGTCTTGGCCGAGCGCTTGCGGGCGGGCATCCGGGTGCAGGCCCGCGGTTCCCAGATCCAACTCAGCGACATTCAGGGCGAGATGAATGTGGCCACCTCCCTCCGACGTGTCGCCGTCAGCGGATTCACCGGACCGGTGTCGATTCAGAACGAATACGGCGAGATTCTAATTGAAAGCGCCAACGTCCTCGGCGCTCCGGTCAGAGCGAGCAATCGGAACGGCTCGATTTCCCTTTCGCTTCCCGCGGCGGCCGCATTCCAACTGTCGGCCCAGGCGGTCAACGGCGAGATCGTTTCCGACTTCGGCCCCGGGCCGGATGACTCCGAGGGAGGCGTTGCCTTCCTGGAGACCTCGGTCGGCGAGGGTGGACCACAGGTCGAACTTCAGACGACGCATTCCCGTATTCGGATACGGAAGCGAGGATGACTGCGATGTTCAGAGTCCTGCCCGCGATGTTCCTGGTTCTGACCTCCGCCGGTTGTGCGATTCCGTTCAGCCGGTGGGTGGACGACGGCCACTACGTGGAAACCACCCGGAGCGAGCCGGTGGGCGACGAGACTCAGCTGAAGACTCGGGTCGAGTTGAAAGTGGGTGAGTTTCAGGTTGAGCCGGGGCCGACCGACAAGGCTTTCGAGGTCGACCTCCGATACAACGAAAAGGCCCTGCGGCCTCGAGTCGACTTCACCCGCGAAGACCGGGAAGCCCAGCTTACGATCTCGCTGGACGGCGAGAACCGCTCCCTTCGCACCCTCGGAAGGAACCTCATCAGGCTCCGGCTGAATCCGCTGACCCCCCTGACGCTCAATGCCGGCACCGGGGTGGGGGAGAGTAGTATCGATCTGAGCGGCATGAACGTTCACTCCGTGTTGTTGCAGAGCGGGGTCGGCGAGACCCGGCTCTCGATGTTCGAAGCCAATCGCGGAGCGTGCGACCGTGTCGAGATCGCCAGCGGGGTCGGCTCCTTTGAGTTGGTGGGACTCGGAAACTTCGGCTGTCGTGAATTCCGATTCCGAGGCGGGGTGGGTGAATCCAAGCTGGACCTTTCGGGGGATTGGGCCCAGATGGGGGACATCGAAGTCGATGTCGGAGTCGGCGGCGTACAGATCCTCATTCCGAGGGACCTGGGCGCGGAAGTGCGGATCTCCAAAGGGCTCTTTTCGGACGCCCGCATGCCCGAGTTCCGAAAGCGGGGCGATACTTACATCAGCGAGAATACGGACCGCGTGGACAAAGTGATTCGCATCAATGTCCGGGCCGGGATCGGGGGCGTCAGCTTCAGGTGGATGTAGACCCCCCGTCAGGCCAAAGCCCGCAGATCGGTGATGAGGCGCGTCAACTGATCCGCCAGGATGCGAACGTTTCGGTCGAAGTGCCGATAGAACGCCAGCATTCCTGAAGCCGCGGTGTCCGACACGACCTTGGGCGCCAGGCAGGGCACGTTGTAGGATCGGCAGATCATCAGAGCCGCGGCGCTCTCCATGTCGCAGATCCGGGCGCCCGTTTCGCGAAAAAGACGCATCCGGTCCCGCTCCTTCACCACCGGGGTTCGGACGGTGACCCCGCCGCCCTCGATCCGCCATCCGCACTGCCGCAGTTGCTCGGTCAGAATCGCCTCGACGGGAAACTCGGTCCCACTCTCGAACCGCCAGCTCGCCGGGCAGAGGAACTGGCCCAGCCGGACAGTGGGGTCCAACTGGCCGGCCATTCCCGTGAAAAGAAGCAGCCGGGGCCGGCGCTGTTCCAATGCCGTCTCGAGCGACCGGAGCGTGCGATCGGTCCCCAACCCGGTAACCAGAAGGTCGGCCGCGGCCCCGAGGTGCGGGCGCAGGGCGCGCGCCTCCTTCCTGAGAGCACACCCAACGAGGATTCTCCCAGTCCCCTCCATGCCCTGTGAGGCTACCATAACGACCCCGCCGCCGTCGGACGGGAAAATCCGGGAATCCCGTGGGTTCTTTGACATTAGGCGGGCGGGAGTCTTAAACTCCTGTCCTCAATGGCTCTGCCGGCGTCCGAACTAACGCTGCAGCTCCGACCCCGGTCCCGCCTGGACGTCATCAACGTTTCGGAACGGACCGGCTCCCTTCTTTCCGGGCACCGGAAGGCCTTGTACTACTCGTACCACACGACGGCGGGATACCTCGAACAGCGACTCTGCGCCCGCCTGAAGCACGACTCACACAATCTTCAGGCGTTTGTCCGGTCGTTCCAAAGGCTGTTCCCGCCCAATGCCAACTACTGGCACGACGACATCGACCGGCGCCGGGAACTGTCGGACGATCAGAAGAAGGGCGAGCCCCGGAACGCCGACGCCCATTTGACGTTCATCGGTTCGGGACTGGCGAACTGTGTGACCTACCGCAACGACCCCCGCGTACCGGTCTACTTCATCGATCTGGACGGCATGAACGGCAAGGTTCACCGCCTTCGTCAGACCACAGTAATCGGGTACGACCGCGAGAGCCTGGCCGCCGAAGCCCTAATCTCCGTCCCCGTCTCGGGTCATCCCATCGACTCGGTCAGCCTGAAGAATCGGCAGTTGGGGGTCGTCGATCAACTGGCCGATATGGTGCGGCGCTTCGACATCACCCGGGGCAGGATCGACCTTTCGCTGGACCGGGAGGAACAGCACGCCGGGCTTACGGTGAACGAGTACGAGACTCTCCTCATGCGGCACGATCTGGTGGAGGTTTTGCGCGATCCCCTTCGATTCATGGCGGAGCGGGGTAAGCACATGATCCTCGACCCGCGGGCCATTCCCGCCAAGGCCAAAGGTTATGCCAAGTATGACTTCGTCCAGATCTTCAACGAGTTTCTGGACGCCATGGGGTTGAATGAGTCCCTATTGGAGAGGGTCTTACACAAGTTCCTAGCCTTTCCGGCCGCGCGATTTCTGCGGGTGAAGCGGGGCGTAAGTCTGCTCGTTTCCGACCGCACTGGCTCCGGTTACGGTTCGATTGTGGACGCAGGATCAGTCTTGTTCGCACTCACGCCCAATTCGCAACTCATCGTCATTGAGCCAAGCGACAAGGAACTCAAACAAGT
>CAYRCA010000185.1:0-7989 GCA_964422565.1 uncultured Acidobacteriota bacterium
GGTCCGATTGACGAGCGGGGGGCGAAGCGTGAGGAGGGCCGACCCACCGCGCGGAGAGGGTGCCGCCTTCCTCGCGGTGTTCCAGGATCCGACCGGCAGGCGAGAGGAGCCGTCCGGCTTGATCGACCATCCGCTCCAGCCGGGAGCCTTCCCGACAAGCCGCGGAGATCCCCGCCCGGAACCCGCCTCCCGCGATGCCGGTCCCGTCTCGGGCCCGAAGCCCGGCTTCCGATTCGAACCCCGGCGGGGTGCCGATCAATCGAAGAAGGGGAACAGTCGTTTCAGTTCCTCGAGACCCGGCCTGCGGCCGTACTCGGAGACCTGAAAGGGTTCCGCGTGTTCGATCCTCGATCCCTTGTCCGAGCCGTAGAGTTCGATCAGAAGGTCGCGCCAGGGCTCGGCCGAGCCCCTGCCGCGGCGCTCGCCCAGCCAGGCTCGACGGGCCGCCGGGTCGTTGGGCACCTGGTCGAGAATTCCGGCGTTGTAGGGCAGCCACTCGTACATCTGAGACTCGTGGCAGTGGTACATGTCGACCTTCTTCTCGATAACCTCGTCGATGGCGACCGCGATGTCGGCGCGGAAGGGAGTGGGTTCGGTGAAGCGGTCCGACATGTACATGAAGACCGGGTTCCGGTCCAGGTGCCGCACCGAGGCGACAACGTTGGGCACGGTGACCATGTACGCGGCGTCCCGCACCAGGAGGGCGGTGTTCCGATGATCGGGATGGTAATCGTTGGGCCGGGGCGAGATCACGATGTCCGCCTGAAACTCGCGTATCTGCCGGATCACCTGCTCGCGGTTCTCCAGCGTAGGCATGAGCTTGCCGTCGTCGTTGTCGAGGACGATGTACTCGGCGCCGATCACCCGACCCGCACATTCGGCTTCCGCGATACGGCGCTGGGCCAGCGGACCTCCGCCCATCTCGAAGTGACCCGCGTTGCCGTTAGTCAGGGATACCAACCGCACTTTGTGGCCCTTCTGGATGAATTTGGCCATCGTGCCGCCCACTTTCTCCGGGTCGTCGGGATGCGCCCCGAAGACGATGACGCGGAGTTGCCTCTCCGGCGTCTGGGCTTGGGCGACCGCGGTCGCAGCCGGAGTCGCGAAAACCAGAACCAGCAGGATTGAAAGTCTTCTCGGTGACATCATGCGCTGAAGGTATCAGTTGTCGGAACGCGCGTCCAGACGTTCCCCTGGACGGGCATCCCCGGCAAGGGTCGTCGCGATCCACACCGATTCTCGATGACCCGAAGTCCGGGCATCGGACCCGGTCTTCCGCTTGACCCATTCGGCAACCCGAGAAGCGCCGATCGCGCTCCCGGTGCGTGCCTTCGGCGGGTTCCGCGCTTATCGGGGCGGCGTTTGAATCTCCGCTCCGCGACGTTATAATGCGGGCGGCATGGCATAGCTTACGGACGCGATCCGGCAGGTCCTTCAGAACTCTCCGTGGATCCTGTTGGGTAGCCGCGCCCGAGGTGCCGCCGTCCGGGAGAGCGACGTCGACGTGGCCGTCGACCTCGCACCCGGGGGCGATCCGATCGGGACCAAGCGAAGGCTCGTTCCGCGGCTGATGGAGGCGCTTCGCGAGGATCGCGTGGACGTCCTCCTTCTCAATGGCGCGTCCCCCGGCCTCCGTTTCCCGGATTGGGGTGAGGATGGAAATGAGGATGAATCGGGGCGTGTTGGCCTTAACACTTGGGCTGTTCATCGCTTCCGCAGCCGTGGTCGGCGGCACCAACGAAGCCGGGCCCGTCTATCTGTTCACCTCGTTTCGGGGGAACGGCGAAGACGGGCTTTACCTGGCTTACAGTCGCGACGGCCTGAGCTGGACACCGATCAACAACAACGAGCCCCTGCTCGCGCCCAGAGTGGGTGAGGCCCGCCTGATGCGCGACCCCAGCCTCGTTCGGGGACCGGACGGCGTGTTCCACATGGTCTGGACGGCGGGTTGGTGGGAGCGGGGCATCGGCTACGCCCACTCCGAAGACCTGATCCACTGGTCCGAGCAGCGCTATATACCCGTCATGGAGGACGAGGAGAAAGCGCGCAACACCTGGGCTCCGGAGCTTTTTTACGACGACGAGGCCGGCGAGTATCTGATCGTCTGGGCGACCACCATCCGGGGGCGTTTCCCCGAGACGGCGGGCAGCAGCGAGGATGATCTCAATCACCGCCTCTATTTCGTAACCACTCCAGACTTCGAGACCTTCAGCGATACGCGCCTTTTCTATGATGGTGGCTTCAACGTCATCGACGGTTTTATCGTCAAACGCGCCCCCGGCGACTTCGTCCTCTTATTGAAAGACGAAACCGTCGACCCGGCTCGGAAGAACATCCGCGTCGCCTTCGGAGCACGGCCGGCCGGGCCTTACGGCCCTCCCTCCGAGCCGATTCATGGCGATTACTGGGCGGAGGGGCCGGGGGCGATACAGGTGGGGAAGTACTGGTACGTCTACTTCGACCGCTACCGTGAACGCCGTTACGGCGCCGTCCGAACCCGGGATTTTGAGACTTGGGAGGACGTCGGCGATGATGTGAGCTTCCCGCCGGGAATGCGGCACGGCACGGTGCTGACCGTGAGCGAAGAGGTGCTGGTGGGGCTCCAGGCTCTTCGGCCGAACCCGTCGCCGTAAGTCGGGTGTCGCCCCTGGCGGGTGTTTTCGGAGAAGAGGGTCCGGCCCCCAGCCGCGGCAGCCAACCGCGAGGCTCTTCATCATGCGGCCGGAGGGTGTCCCGGCCCTGCTGCTGTACCGGGGCAGTCAAGTCGGTGGATGTTGGCCCTTTCGCATCGCTCGAGTCGCTCAACAGATGGACCAAATCCTGGCGCTGTGACGTCGCCGGGGCGACACGGACCAACCCGGAAACCCGTCGATTCGTCGAGTTGGTCTCCGGGTCCGACGACTCATGCCGCACCCCGGCAACCGACGGATCTTCAGGTGAGCCTCGCGCCTCCGGCGTGGAGGCCTCGAATCCCGAGACCCGCGACTCAAGAACCGGGACCCGACACCACACCCACGAGCGGAACTACGCCACGATACTCTCCCGCTCGGCGTCCCACATCAAGGTCTTGTTCCGCCGATACGATTCCACCGCCATTTTGATCGCCACCATGGTCGCGGCGCCCAGATCCGCGTTGCAGAAGGGGGTCCCTCCGTCGCGGATGACGTTGAAGAAGTTGCCCTGCAAGTCGGGGCGATCGTCCAGTGGAAGGGTTACCTGCGAATAGCCCCCGTTCTTCTCGCGAAATTCCTTCACGAAGTCGCCGTTGCCGGTCAGTGTGACCTCGCGGTCGACTTCGATCGTCCCGTATTGGCCGTAGATGCGGGTCGGAACCGGAGTGTCGTTGGTCAGCACGGAGGTCAGGTTCAGGGTGAAGTTTCCGGGATAGTCGGCGGTCATGAAGAATACATCGGGAATGTCCCGCCCATCCTTGAGGAGGTAGAGGCCGCCCCCGGCGCTGACCCGCCGCGGGTACTGCCCCTGCGTCCCCACGATGGAGATCAACAGGGGAGCGAGAATATGATATAGCAGGTCTGTCGCCACCCCGCCGTTGTACGGCCAGTATTTGCGAAATCGGAAGTAATGCTCGGGGTTCCAGGGAATTTTGGGGGCCAGATCCCATTGGTGGCCCAGCCATAGATCCCAGTCGACGTGATCGTCGCCGGACTTGCCGGGGCCCGCCGCCTCGTCGATCGGAAACCAGACGTTGAACGCGCAGTCGCGAACGTTGCGGTTGTAGCCTCCCTGGGCCCAGGTGACGGCGCCCACTTTGCCGCCGCCGATAACGTCGCGGGCCTTCCAGAATCGGTCGTCGGCCGTGCGATTCGGGCCCACTTGAAGAACTTTCTTGTACTTTTTGACGGCCTCGCGAACCTCAATGGCCTGTTCGATCGTCAGGGTCATGGGCTTCTCGAGGTAAACGTGCTTGCCGGCGTCCATGGCGTCGATGGCCATCTTGGAATGCCAGTGGTCGGGGGTGACCACGAATACGGCGTCGACGTCGTTCCGATCGAGGAGTTCCCGGTAGTCCATGAAGTCCCGGCCGCCGCTCCGTTCCTTGGCCCGGTTCAAACGCCTCCGGTAGACGTCGCAGACCGCCGTCACCTCACAGCCGTACTCGTCGGCTCTTTCCATCAGGCGGTTCAAGTGGCCGAAGCCCATACCGCCCACCCCGATGATCCCGACGTTGATTCGATCGTTCGCCCCCAGGACCGACTTGCTCCGGCCCGCGGCGAGGACTCCGGCCGAGACGGTCGTCGTCTTCAGAAAGTCGCGTCGTGTCTGTTTCATGATGCCCTGACTCCTTTCCCGGTGAAGAAGCGACCGGCTTCCGGCGGCCCGGCGCCGGGAAAGACCGCGTCGTCCCTATGCCCGTTGCGCCAATCTATTGCTCCGTCGCAGGGGAGTCAAGAGAGAGACAGGAGGGTAGGCGGGGTAGGGAGGAACGGGAGGCTCGGGAGAGCAAGGAGGATGAAGGAGGCAGTGAAGGCCGGCCAGCCTACCCTCCCGACCTCCCGACCCCTCCCTGTCGCCCTTATCTTTCAGATTGATCTTCGCCCGCCGTTCGTGAAGAATGCGGGCTACAATGGGAGGCGTGACGCAACCGGTGGACCCCGTCCTGGAGAAGGTGTTCGACGGCCGGCGGATCAGCCGCGGCGACGTGCTGACGCTTCTTGCCTCCGATGAGCTGCAGAAGATCGGGCGGGCCGCCGACCATGTCCGCCGCCGGCAGCATCCTGACGGCGTCGTCTCTTTTCTTATCGATCGGAACGTCAACTACACCAACGTTTGTGTGGCCCGCTGTACGTTCTGCAACTTCTATCGCCGGCCGAAGAGCGGCGAGGGGTACCTGCTGCCTCACGAGGAGATCTTTCGAAAGATCGAGGAGACGCTGGCGCTGGGGGGAACCGGACTCCTCATGCAGGGCGGGATGAACCCCGATCTGAAGATCGACTACTACGAGGACCTGCTGCGGGCGATCCGCGGGCGCTACCAGATCCATCTGCACTGCTTTTCGCCCCCGGAGATCGTGGTCCTGGCGCGGCTCAGCAGGCTCAGCGTGCGGGAGGCGATCCGACGACTGAAGGCGGCGGGGCTCGACTCCATCCCCGGCGGCGGCGCGGAAATCCTCACCGACCGGATGCGCGAGGCCATCAGTCCCGGCAAATGCACGGCCGACGAGTGGCTGGAGGTGATGCGCGTCGCCCACGAGGAGGGGTTGAAGACCACGGCCACCATGATGTTCGGGGCCGGAGAGACGAGGGAGGAGATCGCCGAGCACCTGGACCGCGTCCGCCGTCTGCAGGACGAGACCGGCGGTTTCGTGGCTTTTATTCCCTGGAACGTTCAGTTGGAGGGTACCGTCATGGCGCGGGACGTGCGGGACACGGTTTCGCCGGTGGAGTACCTGAAGGTACTGGCCGCAGCCCGCATTTTTCTCGACAATGTCCGCAACATCCAGGTGTCCTGGTTGACGCAGGGGCTTCCGGTGGCCCAGATCGCCCTTTACTTTGGGGCCAACGACGTGGGCAGTATCATGATCGAGGAGAACGTCATCAGTACGGCGGGCTCTCACCGCACGGCGACGCGGGACGACCTGATCCGGCTCATCGAGCAGGCCGGGTTCGTGCCGGCGCAGCGGGACACGCTGTACCAGAGCTTCCGGCGGGTGGCGTAGACCGGAGGTTCCGGGGCGGCGGCCTCCTGCGCCCGGAGAGCGAACAGGGTGTCGCCGGAACGGTCGTGAAACGGCGGACCGGACAGGGGAGGCGCTTTGGATGAGGTCTCGGCGCACGATCCCCGGGGGGCGCCCGGATGGATCAAGAGCGGCGTCGCGGCCCCCAAGGGATTCCTGCCGGTCTTGTCGGGTCGTGCGGGGGCCTTGCCCCCGCGCTTCGAATCTTGAATCGGCGCCTCGGACGCCCCGGCCCGCACTCGACGCCGGTAACGGATGGCGGCGTGGTTGTCGGGGGGGATGGTAGGCTCGCCCAATATGCATAATGACAGGAGCCGACGGCATCAGTCGATTCTGGACATCATCCGGGGGGATATCGTGTCCAGTCAGAAAGAGCTGCGCGAGCGGCTCGACCGCTCCGGATTTCACGTGACCCAGGCCACCCTGTCCCGCGACCTGAGGGAGTTGGGTGTCGTCAAACGGCCCACTCGGCGCGGCATGTATCGGTATTCGGCCCCCGATCCCTCCGATCCGGCGGGAATCCTGAGCTGTCGGGTCGGCGGCCCCCTGCTGGTGATGAAGACCGAGATGGGTCTGGCCCCCCGGGTGGCTTACCGCATCGACGCCCTGGGCTTACCCGAGGTGCTGGGTACGGTGGCCGGGGAGGACACCCTGCTGGTGGTAAGCTCCCTTGACTATTCGCCGGAGAGGGTCCGCAGGAGGATCATCGAGGAGCTGGAAGGGGGCGCCGGCGTCATGGACGACGAATGATGGATGTCTGGAGTTTTCGGGTTTCGAGTTTCGAGTGGGGCGCCGGCTTGCAGCCGCCGCGGGCGGGGTCGGCTTCGCATCGGTCCCGCTGGTCTTGAAGACCGTTTGGGAGATCCGGGAAATGGCGTTCCGAGCGGAGATATCCTCCCGAAACTCGAAACCCATCTAAAACGTTGAAGAACAAACAAGAGAAGCAGAACCGGGAAAGAGGGGTCCGGACCCCGTGGTCGGGTCGGTTCGAGGGAGGCGTTCATCCGCTGGTGGCGCGCTTCACCCGGTCGATCCACATAGACCGACGTCTGGCGGTTTACGATCTGCGGGGAAGCCGGGCCCACGTGCGCATGCTCGCGGCTCAGGGAATTCTTTCCCCAGAGGAGCGGGAGGCCATCCTGGAGGGGCTGTCGCGGATGGAGGAGGAGATCGCCTCCGGCACCTTTCCCTTTAGGGATGAGTTGGAGGACATCCACATGAACCTCGAACACCGGTTGCGGGAACTGGTGGGGGAGGTGGGCGAGAAACTCCACTCGGGGCGCAGCCGTAACGACCAAGTGGCGGTCGATGTCCGTCTTTTCTGCCGTGATGTGGCCCAGGATTGGGAGGATCGGCTGCGTTCGCTTTTGGCGACGATTGTGGGACGGGCCGAGGGGTTGACGGAGTCGCTCTTCCCTGCCTGGACCCATATGCAGGCGGCCCAGCCCGTCTCCTGGGCCCACTACATGCTGGCCTTCGCGGAAATGCTGGGCCGGGATCACGGTCGCCTGGAGGACTTCGATCGTCGGCACTCGGTCAGCCCCCTCGGCGCCGGCGCCCTGAGCGGCAGCTCCCTCGATCTGGCCCCCGACTTGACGGCCGCCGACCTGGGCTTCGACGAGAGCTTCGCCAACAGTTACGACGTGGTTGGCGACCGGGACATGTTGATCGAGCTATCTCAGATCGCCACGCAGATCATGATTCACCTGAGCCGGCTGGCCGAGGATTTCATCTACCTGTCCAGCACTCCGGTGGGCTGGGTCGAGCTGCCCGACGAGCTGTGCACCGGCAGCAGCATGATGCCCCAGAAGAAGAACCCCGACCTGCTGGAGCTGACCCGGGGAAAGGCCGCCTCGGTCATCGGCCACTCTCAGGCTCTGGCGGTTCTGGTCAAAGGGCTTCCCACGTCCTATCATCGAGATCTGCAGCAGGACAAGGAGCATCTGTTCGCCTCCGTCGACATCGTCACCGATTCGCTGGAGATCCTGGGCTTGCTGTTCGAAGGATTCCGCGTTCGGGAGGAGCGTATCGCCGAGGCCCTTCGCGGGGGCTCCCTCATGGCCACCGAACTGGCCGAGCACTTGGTCGAAAGGGGTGTCCCCTTCCGTCGGGCGCATCGTCTTGTGGGGGAGTTGGTGAAGTACTGTGGAGAGAAGGGAACTGGTCTGGAGAATCTGACGTTCGAGGAGATCCGCGCCCGGATTCCCGAGTGCGGCGAGGACGTGCGGGCGCTGCTGAGGCCGGAGGCGGCCCTGGCGCGACGCCATAAGGGATCCACCGGCCTTTCCCCGGTC
>CAYRCA010000186.1:0-7982 GCA_964422565.1 uncultured Acidobacteriota bacterium
CGATGCGCCAGATGCCGGCCATCAGCGCTTCGCCGCGCCGGTCGTCCGGGGGCGGAAAGGGGAGTTCCGCAAGCTGTTTGAACGGTATCTGAGAGAAGGATATATCCGCGCCCGGGTGGACGGCGACGACCGTGACCTCGAGGAGATGCCTCATCTGGACAGGCGCCGCAGCCATACCGTGGAGATCGTCGTGGATCGACTGGTGGTTTCGGCTGAGTCCATTACAAGGATTGAGGACTCGGTTCGCCAGGCCCTCAAGATGGCCGACGGCCTTGTCGCCGTCTCGATTCGTGGCGGAGAGGACTACCTGTTCTCGGAGCGGATGGCATGCGTCGAATGTGGTGTCGATGTGCCCGTCCTCGAGCCTCGCAGTTTCTCCTTCAATAGCCGGTTTGGCGCCTGCGAGGTCTGCAAGGGAATCGGATCCTTCCTGCAGGTCAACCTGGAGCGGCTGGTGAGCAACCCGAGGGCCGCGCTGTCGAAGATCGAACTCAGGCTGGTCGACAGGGACCTGGTTTACCTTTTCAAGGAGTCGACCGGAGCGCTGCTGAGGCACTTTGGCGTCAGGGCCGACACACCCTTTGCCCGGTATCCGCCCGAGTTGGTCGGCGCCGTCCGGGACGGCCTGCCCGGACGGATCGAGTTTCGGTACGGGGATCATGTGTACGAGACCCGCTTCGAGGGGTTGAACCGATGGTTCCATGAGCGGATGGAGTCGACCTCCGCCCGGCGCAGGGAGCAGTTGCTCAGCTTCATGAGCGAGTCGGACTGCGGAGCCTGCGGGGGGACCCGTCTTCGAGCCGAAAGCCGAGCGGTTCGGATCAACGGCCTCTCCATCGGAGACTACTGCCGCACGACGCTGGACCGCTGCCTGGAAACCTTGTCCGCAGTGCGACTGAACCCGCGGCAAAATCGAGTCGCGGGGCCCGTTCTGGACGAGGTTCGCCAGCGGGTATCCTTCCTGGTCGACATCGGCCTGGAGTACCTGACGCTGGAACGAAGGGCGGAGACCCTGTCGGCCGGCGAGGCGCAGAGGGTCAGATTGGCAACCCAGGTGGGATCCCAGTTGAAGGGCGTCCTCTACGTCCTCGACGAACCCTCCGTCGGCCTGCATGCGCGGGATACCCACAGTCTCCTGGACTCCCTGGCCCGCCTGCGGGATCTGGGCAACACCATCGTGGTTGTCGAGCATGACGAGGACACGATCCGCAGGGCCGACCACGTGATCGATCTGGGTCCCGGCGCGGGCGCGGCCGGGGGCTGGATCGTGGCCCAGGGAAGCCTCGGGTCGATCATCGGGAGTTCGGACTCGTTGACCGGGGCCTTCCTGGACGGACGAATGAGGATAGACCTTCCACAACGGCGGCGCGAGGGCAACGGCAAGGCCGTCCAGTTGTTGGGAGTGCGGCACAATAATCTGGAGGACGTGGACGTGTCCTTCCCTCTCGGCAAGTTCATTGCGGTGACCGGAGTTTCGGGCGCGGGTAAGTCCTCTTTGGTCGACGAGGTGTTGTTCCGTCTGCTTTCCCGCCAGCTTTACAGGTCGCTCCTCGAACCGGGTCACGTGCGGGAGATTCGCGGGCTGGAGCACCTCGACAAGGTGATCGAGATCGATCAGTCCGCCATCGGCCGGACGCCCCGATCGAACCCGGCCACCTACTCCGGCGTTTTCACCCCCATACGGGAGTTGTTCGCCCTTCTGCCCGAGGCGAAGATGCGCGGATACAAACCGGGCCGCTTCAGCTTCAACGTGAAGGGAGGGCGTTGCGAGGTTTGCCGAGGAGACGGGATGCGCAGGATCGAAATGAACTTCCTCCCCGATGTCTACGTCGGGTGCGAGGCCTGCCAGGGAGCCCGTTACAATCGGGAAACCCTGACCGTCAGGTACAAGGGGCACAGTATCAGCGATGTCTTGGCCATGTCTGTTGACCGGGCCTACGATCTGCTGCGAAACATCCCTCCGATCGAAAGCCGACTCGGGACCCTGAGGCAGGTGGGGCTGGGCTACATCACCCTGGGACAGTCCTCCACCACTCTTTCCGGCGGTGAAGCCCAGCGAGTCAAGCTGGCGAAAGAACTGAGTCGTCGTTCGACCGGGCGTACCCTGTATATCCTGGATGAGCCGACGACCGGCCTCCACTTCGAGGATGTCCGCAGGCTGCTTGACATCCTGCAGGAGTTGGTCAATCTTGGGAACACGGTCATCGTGATCGAACACAACCTGGACGTCGTCAAGTGCGCGGACTGGGTGATCGATCTGGGGCCCGAGGGGGGCAGTCGAGGGGGGCGGATTGTTGCCGCCGGACCGCCTCCCGCGGTGGCCCGGGTTGGAGAATCCTACACGGGTCAGGCTTTGGCGCGAATCTTCAGAGAAGAGGAATGACCAGGTACGGCGAGTTCGATTTTGGGCGGGTCCGCCGTTATCCGGTCGCCGACCGTCCGAGCAAAGTTAAGGTGGCGGACTTCGCCCTGCCGACCGCTTCCGGTCGGCTGGAGGATTTCCTGGATTCGCTTCCCAACATCCTCGCCGGGCGGGATCTTCGTCGGTTGGTGGAGGGAATTCGGGAGGCGCGGCGGCGGGAGAAGCCGATCGTCTGGGGATTCGGCGGACATGTCGTCAAGGTTGGACTGGCGCCGATTCTGATCGATCTGATGGGCCGGGGCTTTGTGACGGCCCTGGCGACCAACGGAAGCGGAGTGATCCATGACTTCGAGCTGGCCCTGTTCGGGCGGACGTCGGAGGACGTCGATCGGGAGCTCTCGACGGGGGCCTTCGGCATGGCCGAGGAGACGGGGAAGTGGCTGAACGAGGCCATTCGTCGGGGCGTCGAGCGCGGACTCGGGATGGGCGAAGCCGTCGGACAGTACTTGGTTGATGCCTCGGTTCGACACCCCGAGTATTCGATCCTGCTTAGCGCTCATCAGCGGCGGATTCCCTGCACGGTGCACGTGGGCATCGGAACCGACATCATCCACTGCCATCCGGAGGCCTCGGGTGCGGCGCTGGGGGAGGGCTCCCTGCGTGATTTCGGGATTTTCACCGAACAGGTGAGCCGACTCCACGGGGGCGGCGTTTTTGTCAACGTCGGGTCGGCGGTCATCCTGCCGGAGGTCTTCCTCAAGGCGGTGACGGTCGTCCGGAACGCGGGCCTCGCGCTGGAGGACTTCGTCACCGCCAACTTTGATTTCATCCAGCACTATCGGCCCACTCAGAATGTGGTCCGCCGGCCGGTCAGGGGGTCCGGGTTCGGCGTCAGCATCACGGGACATCATGAGATCATGATTCCCCTGCTCGCCGCGCTGCTGGTTTGCCGGGAGTTGTGATTCCACGGGCGCTTCCGTCCGTTGATGCGAGTCGACGATAAGGGGTGCCGGCGGGGGCTCGGTCTCGGCGCCCCCGTCCCGTAGCCCGGGCCGTCGGAAGCCCGCCTTGGTCCGACTCCGCGATCCGGAGGTGGTGGGGTGAAGGCACGAACGATGGTAGGGGACGGCGTCCGGCTGGGAATCATCATTCCCGCCTTGAACGAGGATGCTTCCATCGCCCGGGTCGTTCGACGCTGCCGGGACAATGTGCCTGCCGGAGTCCTCTGCCGTATCGTCGTCGGCGACAACGATTCGTCGGACCGCACCGCCGATACGGCGGAAGCGGCTGGAGCCGA
The DNA here is from genome assembly GCA_964422565.1 of uncultured Acidobacteriota bacterium. Lineage (GTDB taxonomy): Bacteria > Acidobacteriota > UBA6911 > RPQK01 > JAPXNP01 > CAYRCA01. The sequence goes on from CAYRCA010000186.1 coordinate 3,660, forward strand.
GGTTGTCCGCGCCGCGATCCGGGGTTACGGGAGCGCCTGTCTGGAGGCGATCCGTCATCTGGGAGACTGGCCCGACGTCCTGCTTTTTGTCGACGGAGACGGATCGAGCCGACCCGAGGAACTGCCGCGACTTCTGGGGCCTCTGATCCGGGGGGAGGTGGATCTGGTTCTGGGTAGCCGGCCGTGGGATTCCGGAATGACGCCGCCCCAGCGATGGGGGACCTGGCTGGCGGTGGGGCTGCTCAATCTCCTGTGGGGAACCAGCTACCGGGACATGGGACCCTTTCGCGGTATCCGCCGCGCCCGCCTGCGGCGCCTCGGGATGACCGACAAGACTTGGGGCTGGACCATCGAAATGCAGATTCTCGCGGCGGAGCGGGGGGTTCCGACGCTGGAGTTGCCGGTCTCGTGGGACCGACGGATCGCCGGCGCCTCGAAGATCAGCGGTACAGTCATCGGGGCGCTGCGGGCCGGAGCGAGGATTCTCTGGACGATCGGACGATACCGGGCAACCCGGGCGACCCGAATCGGTAAGCGACGAGTGAGGAGTGAGTGGCCATGAGCGGGGACACCCGGTTGGATGAAACCGGGTTCTGGGTTCCGGGGGCTGGGTTTTGCTAACGCCCTCAACCCGAAATCCCCCATTCGCACAACAATGACCGGTGGATATGCTCGATCTGCTCGCGGGTGTTGGCCAATTCCCCCGAGGCGTCGATAACGTAATCGGCGTAGGTTAGCTTGCGGAAGATCGACATCTGGCTGCGGATTCGCGCCAGTGCCCGCTCCTCAGTGAGGACGTCCCGGCGCATGAGACGCCGCATCTGAATCTCGGGAGGGCAGTAGACGACGACGACCTCCCGGTACCGAAGATAGGAGCCGACCTCGATCATCAGCGCCGCATCGACGACCAGCAGCCGCGACTTCCCGGTTCGCAGGAGGGAGATCTGGCGATCCTCCTCCTCCAGGACCCGCGGGTGGACGATTCAGTTCAGGGCGAGCCGGGCCTGTTCGTTCGAGAAAATCAGGTCTCCCAGCCTCTTGCGGTCAATCGCGCCATTCTCCTGGAGGACGCCGCGTCCGAACTCGAGCACGATCTCTCGGTAAGCCGGTTGTCCCGGAGCCACGACCCGCCGGGCCAAGATGTCGGCGTCGATGATATGCGCGCCCAGACGCTGGAAGTGCCGAAGCGCGTTACTCTTCCCGCAGGCGATCCCGCCCGTCAGACCGATGCTGACGATAGGGCGGTCTCGATCAGAATCGGAATTCAACCCAATCGCTCCAGCAGAGGGGGGTCTGCTTGGGTGAAACCCTGATTCGAAAGGGATTCCAGGCCCTCAAATCTCCCCAGAGCTCCCGGGGGAACGGACCCAGGATCTGATGGTTTCCCTCCACTTCATAGACCCCCGCCACATGGTGGTCCCCCCGCCCGATATCGTACTCGATCAGGTAGGTGGTCGCCATGTCTCCGCGCCAGTCGAACAGCAGAGCGCCGGTATGAACGTCGTAGTCGAGGCGGGTCCCGTCGCCGGGGGTATGGATTCGGGGACAACGGGTCGGGCCTTCGGCCTGGAAGAGCCGTTCTCCCTCGGGAAACAGCTCCCGCGCCAGCGACCGGTTCTCGCTGAGCCACCCGTCGATCAGACTCCGGAGCCGGGCCGCCAACGCGGATTTCGACTCCGCCAGATTGTCCCTCTCATGGGGATCGAGGAGAAGGTCGTAAAGCTCGCCGGTGGAGACATACTTCCAGCGTCCCTTGCGGACGGCCCGAATCCATTCGTCCTCCCGCTCTCTCGGGGTCTGGTTGCCGGCAATCACCGACTCGAAGAAGAGGGGGCGATCGGACCCGGCCTGAAACAGATCCATTCCCTGAACGCCCGTCGGCATTTCCAGATCGCATAAACGGGCCACCGTGGGAACCAAGTCGATCTGGCTCACCGGAGCGCCTATGACGGCGCCGGCGGGCACCCTTCCGGGCCAGGAAACGATCAGCGGAATGCGGACGATCTCCTCGTAGAGCTTGGCCAGAAGCGAGGTGGAGGCGTGCCCGATGAAACCGTGGTCCAGCAACTCCTCGCCGTGGTCGGCGGTGAGGATGATGAGGGTGGAGTCAAGGAGTTCCCGGCTTCGCAGGAAATCGATCATGTTGCCGAAGACCCGGTCCGCGCGCCTGACCTCGGCGTCGTACAGGGCGTCCAGGTAGGGCTGATCCCCGGGTTCGAATTCCGTCGAGCCCAGCGGGACGATCGCCCCGCGCATGGCCGCCCGGATCCCCGGTCGCTTCTCGAGCTCGGAGAGGGGCGCCGGCAACTGGTCGGGTGGAGGGCGATAAGGCTGATGGACGAGGGTGGTGTGGAACCAGACGAAAAAGGGGCGGTCGTCCCGCACCTCCAGGTTCTGTTCCATCCAGTTTCGGAGCGCCTCCTCCTCCTGTTCGCCGAAGTACTGGCGTTCGATCTCCCCCAAGCCGAGATTCAGGTAGTAGGGGGCAAAAGTGAAGAAATTGAGATTCGGAACGCGATAGCCCAGGGATCGGAAGATCCGGGGCAGGGTCACCATCTCGGGCGAGCCCATCCGGTCACGGTTGTTGACCCCGTGGACGGGTGGATATAGGCCCGTCAGGAGAGAGGCGAGTCCCGGCGCCGTCCAGGCCGAGACGCTGTAGGCGTTGAGAAACACCGTGCCGGTTCGGGACCACTGGTCGATGTGGGGCGTCGTGTCCCGCTCATATCCGTAGGTTCCGAATCGGTCCGTCCGGCAGGAGTCGATGGTGAACAGCACGACGTTGGGACGGGAGGCGAGGACCGACGGGACACCCCACGCCAACACAATCACCAACCCGAGCAGGCGCGTCATCCCTCGTCCGGGGCCGGCGTTTCTACAATTGCCGATGGTTCGCATGAGCCTCAGTCTCCACGTGTCGTTGTCCGCGGATTCCCCAGATCCTCCCCGACGAGGAAGATGATAGCATTTCGTTCTCATGGGCGGGTTCTACCTCGCGGTCTACGAGAGAATGCCCGAATTCCTCAAGCGGCGCATCAATCCCCTCGAGTACGCCCTTCGCGCCTTTGTGGAGGACGCCTCCCGCGACGGGAAGGGCGTGGTGCTGGATGCGGGTGCGGGAGAGGGGCGCTTTCGGCGATTTTTCGAGGGCCGCCGCTATTTCGCCGTTGACTCGGCGGCGGGAGACCCGTCGTGGGATTACACCCGGCTCGATGTGGTGGGGGATCTGGGGGAGCTGCCGTTCCGATCCGAAGCGGTCGATTTGGTCGTCAACACCCAGGTGCTGGAACATGTCGAGGACCCCGCCCGCGTACTCCGCGAGTTGTGGAGGGTGCTGCGGGTGGGAGGCCGTCTCTATATGACCGCTCCCCAGGGGTGGCACGAGCATCAGCAGCCGCGCGACTTCTATCGATTTACCCGTTTCAGTTTGGGGCGGCTCCTCGAAGAGGCTGGCTTTTCGGTCGTCGAGATCGAGCCCATGGGGGGATTCTTTTATTATCTGGGGCAGCGGATGACTTACGTGCCGAAGGTCCTGTTTCAGCGGCGGCGAAGCTTGATCCGCCTTCCTCTGTTTCCCATCGAACTTTTCTCCCTGGGAGTCTGCTGCCTGCTGGCCCCACTGGCTTGTTATTATCTGGACCGTTTCGACACTAAGCGGGAGTTCACGCTCTGCTACCGGGTTCGGGCCGGGAAATGAGCGTGCCGGTGGAAGCCCGGCGGTTTGCCGGGGTTCTTCCGGCGGAATCGGGGGTCTTGAGGCCCTCTCTTGCTTGGGGACCCCTCATTCCGGGAATGGGTTCGACGGAGATGCTTGATCGGTTCGCCGCGGGAATCCGAGCCTTCCTCACCGCCCATCGGTGCAACCTTTTCCGGGTTCGCCGCATCTTTTCTTTTCGGAAAGGGGGCGCACTGGATTCGACGGAAGTAATCGATGCAGTGGATGCATGCCGAGGTCGCTGGTCCTCGTAAAACCCTGGCGGAACAAGATAAGTGCCAACGATGAGTTAGCCTTAGCTGCGTAATCAACCGTAGCCGTTTCACCCGTTCAGTCCGCGGGGCGGGTCGAAGCGTCACATTAGCGGACTGTTCGTCGGCTCCGGTTCTCCCGCGGGGCCGGGGAGAGACTTTCGGGGAGGCCTCGGGCAGGTCCGTTGGCCGGTTTCGAATGCCTGTTTCGAGGACATAGAGAAGCCGGATAAGCATGTAGATTCTGCTGTTGAAGGCTTTCGGACGTGGGTTCGATTCCCACCGCCTCCACCAGTTTCCCCGTAAACCATTCATTAGATGGAGCCTTCGCGGCCCTTCCCGGACCGCCCGCTTCAG
>CAYRCA010000187.1:0-7948 GCA_964422565.1 uncultured Acidobacteriota bacterium
TTCTCGAAGGTGTCGTCGATGGCCACTACGATGTCGGGCTGGAAGGGGTAGGGCCGCTGAAAACGGTCTCTCATATAAAGGAACACCGGGTTCTTCTCCAGGGCGGGCGTGTCGGAAACCACGTTGGGGACGACCACCATGTAGGCGGCGTCCATGACGAGGACCCCGGCGTAGCGATGATCTGGATGGTAATCGTTGGGCCGCAGTCCGACCACGACGTCCGCGTTCCATTTGCGGATCTCGCGGATCACGTCCTGGCGGATGTGGAGATGGGGAAGCAGCTCGGCGTCGTGGTAATCCAGCACCTTGTACTCGTCGATGCCGAGTCGGCGCCCCGCCTCTTCGGCTTCGGCCCGACGTGTTTGGGCAAGTACGCCGCCGCCCATCTCGAAGTGACCGTGGTCGCCGTTCGTGATGGAGACGAACTTCACTTTGTGGCCCATCTCGGCCCATTTCGCGGCGGTTCCCGCCATGCGGCTGTCGGCGTCGTCGGGGTGCGCGAAGATGGCGATGATGCGCAGGGGCTCAGTCTCGGCCAAGGCTGTTCCACCCAGAACGAGGGCGGCTATTGCCAGGATCGGAAAGATTCTCATGGCTGTGCGTCCTTTGCTGTTGGTTTTTGATATGAGTGTTAACGGTTCTCCCCGTCTCCAGTCGGGTGACGGCGGCGTCAGTCGCCGAGCATGGGAAAGATGCGTCGGATCTCCTCCTCGTCGGGCTGGTGTCCATATTCGGCGATCTCAAAGGCCTCCGCGTACCTCACCTGGGCGGCCCGCTCGGCGCCGTACCATCGCTCCAGGGATTGGCGCATCTCAGCAGTGATGGCGCCGACTCCGAAAGCACCCTCCAGCCAGTTTCGCAGCCACTGGCGCCGTTGGTTCTCGCCGGAGGGAACCTGATCGAGAACGCGTTCCACCCAGGGTATCCATTCGTAGAATTGGGAAACGTGGGCGTCCAGGGCGTCGAATTTCTTTTCGACGGTGTCGTCGATGGCCACCACGATGTCGGGAGTGAAGGGATTCGGACGGCGGAAGCCGTCCTGCATATATAGAAAGACCGGATTCTTCTCCAGAGCGGTGGTGTCGGAGGCCACGTTGGGAACCACCACCATGTAGGCGGCGTCCATCACCAGCACCCCGGCGTAGCGGTGGTCGGGGTGGTAGTCGTTGGGCCGCAGGCCGATCACGACGTCGGCGTCCCAGTCTCGGATTTCGCGGATCACCTGCTGGCGGATGTGCAGTTCGGGAAGCAACTCGCCGTCGTGGTTGTCCAGGACCGTATACTCATCGATCCCGAGTCGGCGCGCCGCCTCCTGGGCCTCGCCCCGCCGCCGCTGCGCCAGGACCCCGCCGCCCATCTCATGGTGTCCGGCGTCGCCGTTGGTGATGGAGACGAACTTGACCTTGTGCCCCATGCGGGCCATGAGCGCGGCGGTCCCCCCCATCTTGAATTCGGCGTCGTCGGGGTGGGCGAAAACGGCGATGACCCGGAGAGGCTCGTTCTGCGCGAGGATTGGGAGGATGGAGGCGAAAAGGAACATGGGAATCGCTGCGAAGAATAGTCTCCTTTTCATGAGATGGCCCGGTTTCTCCCGGGTCGTCCGAAGGAGCCGAGGCGTCCTGGGAGGCCGGGCGGCAATGACGGCGGAAGGCGGAAAGAGACCGGCTTCGGCATCCTCCGATGGGCGCCGAATGGAGCGAAGGCCCGACTGCGGTCTCCGATTTCACCCCCGCCGTGGTTGAAGCGACCCCGTTCGGCGAGGTCACCGTTTCGAGAAAGGCTGCGGACAGTGGGTCTCGGACGCATGGAAAGACCCAAAGCTAACACCGGCGAGGACCGGAAGGCAAGACCCCGGAAGCCGGACCCCGGAAGCCGGAGAAGTCGGAGCGGGCGGTTGTACCGCCGCCGGCCCGGCGGCAGTGGGTTACGGAGTTCCCCGGTGCCGGGGTTCGGGGACTCGGCGGAGGGGCCGGGGATGCGACGGCCGGGTTTTCCTAAACCGGGCCTTTGCCTCGGCGGTCATCTTCTCGGTGGCGTACCGGATGATGAATCGCGCGCAGGTGTCCTTCCATTCGAAGAGAAATGCCTCGGTCGGTTTCGGATCCTTCTTCCACGCCTCCCGCAGGAACCATCCCAGACCCTGCTGAACCACCTTCTCCGAGTCCGTCATCAGAGGACGGACGAATCCCAGCAGCGAGGGGACACAGGCTCCGGTCTTAACGGGTTTGATCAGGGTCACCGGAACGGCCCGGCGTCTCCACTTGGAAGCGGCCCCGCGCCAGTCAGTGAAAGCCTCAAGGGGAACGAGACCCCGCGTCAAGAAAGAGGGGAGCACGTCGCCCGACAACATGTCCACATGAGCCCAGTTCCGCAGACCCTCGTCGAGCCAGCCGGCGAGTCGTTCGAGGGTCTCGGGTCGGAATTCCTGTTCGAACACGGCCACAAACCAGATGGCGAAGCTCGCCTCTTCATACTTGCCGCTCCGGACCAGGAGGTCTCCCAAAGCCAGAAAGCCCGGCAAACCGAGTTCTGTGCCGTACTCTTCAAGCCACTCGTCCCTTTGGCGCTCCATCAGGAATCGATCCAAGCCGTAGGCGTCGTAGCCTTCGACGAAATATCGAGAGTACTTCGCCGCCCGGTCCGGGTCCCCGTGGCGGCGACAGAACTCCCGGATCGCAATGAGCCTTGCTTCGAGGTTCACAGACTTCATGGCGGGACCCTTTCCCGGCGCCGAGCATCCGCGCGAACGCGTTGCCCGGAGTCCTCCTTCCGCGTCGGACCGGCCGATCTAACGGCAGACGAAATTGACCAGAACGCGGTCACTCTTCCGGACGGTGACCGTCTTGAGGATCGTCTTGCCCTTCAAATAGCCGGCGACTTCCCCGCCGGCCAACCGCTCGATCTCCGCCTCCTCCAGGTCGGCCGGAACCCGCACCTTGCCGCGAAGCTTTCCGTTCACCTGGACGGGAACCTCGACCTCTGGTTCGGCCGCCAGCTCCGGGTCGTAATGAGGCCAGGGTTGAAATGCGATGAACTCGGAACGGCCCAGCCGGCTCCACAGCTCTTCCGCCAGGTGGGGTGCGAAGGGCCCAAGCAGGAGCAGGAAACGCTCCCAGTCCTCCCGACGAATTCGCTCCAGGGAGCCGAAACGATTGGCCAAAGTCATGAGAGCGGCGATGGCCGTATTGAAGCGGAGGGTTTCGATCCGGTCGGACACCTGGCGGATGGTCTGGTGCACGAGTCGGCTGGTCTCCGGATCAAGCGCCGCCTCCGCGGACACCCGGTCCCGCATGTCCCACACCCGCTGCAGAAAACGGCTCATGCCGACCAGGCCTTGCGTTGACCAGGGAATTGGCTGATCGAAGGGGCCCATGAACATTTCGTAGAGGCGGAACGCGTCCGCGCCATAACCGCCTACCATTTCATCGGGGTTGACGACGTTCCCCCGCGATTTGGACATCTTTTCTCCGTTCTCGCCGAGGACGAGGCCGTGGGATGTCCGGCGCAGGTAAGGCTCCGGCGTGGGAACGACTCCGATGTCGTACAGGAACTTGTGCCAGAATCGCGAGTACAGGAGGTGCAGGGTGGTATGCTCCATGCCGCCGTTGTACCAGTCCACGGGGGTCCAGTACTCGAGCTTTTCGCGGGAAGCGAGTTCGCGGTCGTTGCGGGGGGCGGCGTACCTGAGGAAGTACCAGGAGGAGCCCGCCCACTGGGGCATGGTGTCGGTCTCGCGGCGCGCCGGGCCGCCGCAACGGGGACACGAGGTGCGTACCCAGTGCTCGAGCAGGGCCAAGGGGGACTCTCCCTCGTCGGTGGTTCGGTACTCCTTGATTTCAGGCAGTTCCAGCGGAAGCGCCTCCTCCGGCAACGCCACCCAACCGCAGGTCGCGCAGTCGACCATGGGAATGGGCTCTCCCCAGTAACGCTGGCGGCTGAATACCCAATCGCGCAACCGATACTGGACCGACGCTGTCCCGTACCCTTCGCGTTCGACGATCTCCGTCATTTTTCGGATCGCGTCGGCCGGAGCGAGGCCGTCGAGCGGACCCGAGTTCACCAGGATTCCCCGGTCGATCTCTGTGAACGCGGCCTCGTCGATGTTTCCGCCGCTGATGACCTCGACGATGGGCAACCCGTACTTGCGGGCGAATCGCCAGTCCCGCTCGTCGTGGCCGGGAACCGCCATGATCGCGCCCGTGCCGTAGGTCGCCAGGACGTAGTCGGCGATCCAGATGGGAATCGTGGTTCCCGTCGCCGGGTTCAAGGCGAGGACGCCCCGCATCTCGATTCCCGTCACCTCTTTGGCCATTTCGGTGCGTTCGAAGTCCGACTTCCGAACCGCCGCGTCCCGGTAGGCGCGGATCTCATCGGGATTCTGCGCCGACCGCAGCAGTTCCTCCACGAGGGGATGTTCCGGGGCCAAGACCATGTAGGTCACCCCAAAAAGCGTGTCCGGACGTGTGGTGAAGACCCGCATCCGCTTGCCGGCATGACCCTCAATGGGAAAATCGACCTCGGCGCCCGTGGAGCGTCCAATCCAGTTGGTTTGCTGCGCCTTGATCTTATCCAGAAAGTCGACGGTCTCCAGGTCGGCGAGCAGGCGCTCGGCGTAGCGGGTGATCCTCAACATCCACTGGCTCCGGCTCCTCCGCACGACCGAACCTCCGCAGCGTTCGCACGCTCCCGCCACCACCTCCTCATTGGCGAGGCCGACCTTACAGGACTCGCACCAGTTGACGGGGATTTCAGCCTTGTAGGCGAGCCCGTGCTCCCAGAGCTTCAGAAAGATCCACTGAGTCCAGCGGTAGTAGCCCGGGTCGGTCGTGTTGACTTCGCGGGACCAGTCGAAGGAGAAGCCGAGCCTCTGCAGCTGCTCGCGGAAGCGGTTGATGTTCCGCTCGGTCACCCCCCGGGGATGCCGGCCGGCCTTGATGGCGAAGTTCTCCGTCGGCAGTCCGAAGGCGTCCCAGCCGATGGGGTAAAGGACGTTGTAGCCCTCCATTCGTCGTTTTCGGGCGACTACGTCGAGCGCCGTGTAGCTCCGGGGATGGCCGACATGCAGCCCCTCCCCGGAAGGATAGGGGAACTCGATCAGCACATAGAACTTGCGCCGGGCCGGGTCGTCCTCCGCGGCAAAGAGGTTGGACTCCTCCCACCGGCGCTGCCACTTGAACTCGATCTCCTCGAACCTGTAAACAGAAGCCATGGACGCCACCTCTCCATCGGATTCTAACCGTTCCGTCCGGTCGATTTCAGGCGTCGCGATCTGAATGTCGACGACTGTATTAAAGCCCAGACCGCCGTTCGCGGGCAAAAGTGCGCGCGGGAGGCTCGCCCGGGGCTTGAAGCCAACCTCCGCCCCCCGGCGTCGCGAAGCCGATTCGCCCCAAGTCGGCTTGGGGCCAAGATCGCCCAAAATAGGGGGTATGGGTTTCCTGGGCTTCCGCCGATATTAGCCTCGATGCGGTGCGGTAAGCAGAAAATCAGTCCCGGCGATTATGTGACGTGGCAGGACGGCGACGGCAATTCCTGTGTCGGACGGGTGGTCCTGGTCCGGGAGAACGACCTGGGCGAGCGTCTCGAGGGACTGCTGGGGATCCGCCTCAAGGCGGGGCCCATAGCCCTGGTCGACGCCGGTGAGAATCTCCAGCTGCTCGTCGATCTGAATCAGAGCCTTCGCCGGGTCTGGGTCCATTAGACGTGTGCGGTGTCCGAAGGGCGGGCAAAACCCTCCACTCCACGGGGTCCTACCGCCGCCTCTCTCGGAACTCGGATGGAATCTCCACGGCCTCGGGGCCGACGCCGGCGCTGACCGAGAGGAGTTCGCTGGTGACGGTCATGATGGCGGCTGGTCCGGATTCCGATTGGGGCTCCTCCTGCGTTCGCCTTCCCATCCGCCTGGCAAGACCGCCCAAGGCTCCTCCCACCGAGGCCGGAGCGGACTCCTCCCGCTGAACCTCCGCCGCCTCGGCTTTGGACGGCACGGTTTGCACGGTGAGCGTACTCAGGACGGTCGTGCCCTCCATGTCCACCTTCTCCGCCTCCAGCTTCGTCATGGCCTCGGTCAGGGCCGGATACATCGCGGCGATGGCCGCCATCTGGTCGGCCGAGACTCCGGCCGCCGCCGTTCCCATCAACTTCTCGGCGTACCGGCTGTCGAATTCGGCGACCTGCTCCGTTCCCGCGACCGTCTCGGTCAGCCAGACGCTGGTGTTCAAGATCATGCCCCCGCCCTCCTCGAGGGTCTGTCCCTTTTGTCGGGCGGTGACGATCATGGAGACCTCGCGGCAGTCGAAACCGTTGATGTTTCGCGTCTGCCCCGTTTCCCTCAGTTCGAAATCGCACTCATACTCGCTCTCACCCTCTTGCGGCGCCTCGACCTCCTCCCGTCTCGATGCTCGTGTCATCTCTTCGGCGGCCTCGGCCATCTCCCGGCGGAGTTCCTCGAAGGTGGTGACCGAGTACTGCCTCCGTCTCCAGTCGACCTGGTAGACCTTCTCTTCGTCGAGATCAACGATTTCGCCCGTGTCGCCCACTCGGGTCGCCTTGCGATTGCCCACGACGACCGAGGTGCTGGTGACTCCCTCTCGCGCGGCTCTGCCTCCCAGCATGCCGAACATCCTGCCCAGTATTCCGGAAAACTGGACTTGGTTCCTCTCCTCAATCTGAACCCCGGCCTCCAGCCAGGTTGGCGCCAGTAGGGCGAAAAAAAGGATAGGCCACGTGTACCTCACGTGCAATTTCCTCATGTGTGACTCCTTGTCTATACGGCGTATCCGCGACCCCCTCAGGCGGTTTCTGCTGCTCGGGAATCAGTCTTCCCGCAGACCCGGCCGGCCGCGGCGACCATTCTACCGCGCCTGCCAAGGGAGGGCCATCCTCGGACGTCCGCCGGGTCCGCCGGCAGTGATTCCGGAAACGCCGACGATCCGGCGGCGACACCCCGAATCAGATTTCCGGCCGTGGATCTCAAGGCCGGGCCTCTCTTCGCGGTGCTTCTTCCGTGTCGCCTCTGCCTTGTGGTAGTGTGTTCTCACGTTCTTTCGAACCACTCCATATAACCACCAAAGGAGGGAACTGTGAGCAGGTTTCTCAGTAGTGCTTTGGTTCTTCTGTTGTTGGGCGCCGCGCCGGTCGCCCATCCCCACTTCCGGAAGACCGTTACCGCGGCTTTGGGCGACGTAGAGGCGGCGGTCAGCTACCAGACTGTGCCTTCCAACGAAGCGCACACCAGGAACGCCGCGGCCGGAGCCTTCGTGACTCCGCGCGGGCCGCGATTGACCCTGTCCGGTGAACTCCGAGTCGGGGAAGTCTCGCTCCCGGCCGGCGAATATACCATCGGTGCCATCAAGGGCAGCGATGAGGATTGGACCATGGCGCTGTATCCCGGACAGATCGCCCGCGGAGCGGAGCCGGACATGTCCCGGATGATCAAGCTCGACTCCCAGTTCTCCGCCACGCACGGCACGGCGGAGCACTTGGTGGTCGACATCACGCCGGGTCATGGAAAGCACGAGGGAAAGGCGGTCCTGGTCCTTCATTTCGGCACGCTTTATCTGGCGGGGGCGCTTTCCTGAGAAGAGCGAACCAAGTCCCTATCCTCGCCATCCAGCTCCCTGCCGATTGGATTGCCGGACCCCGTCGCGGGTGTCCTTCCACGTGCCGGACCGCCGTTCCACTCTGGGTCCGTTCGCCGAGAGGCGATTGAACTCTTTTCTTCCGGCAACCATCCCGGAACGGAGGAGGCTTGTGATGGGAGGACGTTTGGCGCTGGTTCTGTCGGCGGTTTTGATGTTCCTCGTATCGACCCCGTCGGCTCAGCGGTTGGGCGGAGCTCCGGGGCTCGTCGACCGGGACTACATCCTCGCTCTGGGGGCGGCCAATCGCTTCCTGGCCGCCTGGCAGTCGCGAAGCCAGGAAGCGGGGCTGGGGCTGGTCTCGCCCC
>CAYRCA010000188.1:0-7901 GCA_964422565.1 uncultured Acidobacteriota bacterium
TTCATGGTCAGCATGGACGTGGCGGCCGAAAAGGAGGCGCTCTTCAACGAGGTCCAAGTGTCGATGTCCTCTGGATCCGAGGGGAGCCCCTCGTCCGCCGAGGAACTCGCCGACCTGATCGACCTCGAACTCGACCGGACCAAGAACCAGTATGAAACCCTGCGGCAGAACCGGCAGTTGAGACAGGATCAGGCTCTGGATGAAGCGCTGGAGAAGTTGAAGGAGCTCTCCCGCCGCCAGGAGCAGCAACTCGAGAGACAGAGACGCCAGGCCATGTCGGGTGCCTCCGGCGGACAGGCCTCTCAACAGGACATGATCGAGGAACTCGAAGAACTCTCCCGCGAGCTGGCGCGACTGTCCCGTCAGGAACAGGACCAGCGGCTGTCCCAGATCAGTCGGGAGCTGAGCCGAGCCGCCCGCGACCTGCGGCGTTCCGCCGGGTCCGACCAGAGCTCGCAGCAGGCGATGGAATCAGCTCAGCAGGCGACGGAGCGCCTGAGCCAGGCGCAGGAAGCCCTGACTCGGGAGCGGCAGTCCCGGATCAGGAGCCAGTTCGAGGATCTGCGGGACCAAGCCCAGGCACTGGTCCGGGAACAGAGGGAGATCGTCGACGCGATCGCCGGAATGGCGGCCTCCGACCGAAACTGGCGAGACTCGGGCCGTTTGCAGGATGAGGCGCGAGAACTCTTCTGGCGCAAACAGGACATGCAGGAGTCGGTCCAGGAACTGGAAGGGAAGCTTCACCAGGCGGCTCGGCGGATGGCGAGCGAGGAGCCGGAGGCCGCCCGGCGCCTCAAGGAGGCGGGACTCAGCATCCGGGATCAACGGCTGCCGGACAAGATGCGGGAGGGGTCCGACCTCTTGGCGAGCGGCCTTATGGGGATGGCGGAGAGCCGCGAACGAGGAGTCGGGGAAGATCTCCGGGCTCTTGAGGAAAAGATCCGGGAGGCGGAGCGGGCGCTGGGAAGCGGCCGCGGGGGAGATCCCCGGGAGCGCCTCCGCCAGGCTCTTGGGGAGGCGGGTAATCTGGTTGAGAACCTGGAGTCTCTCAGGGAAAGGGCGGAGGCACAGAACGGAGCGGAGGGAGATTCGGCTGCCGAGGAGGGCGGAAGATCCGCTCCGTCGGAAACCGGGCAGGCTCGAGCGACGGGGTCGGAAGCGGACGGATCCGATCCGTCATCCCAGCCTGGCTCGCGGACACCGGGCGGGCACCCCGGGGACGGGCCGACCACGTCGGGCACGCAGGGTATCGCGCCGCAGGCCGGTCTCGCGGGCAGCCTCAGCAGCGCCGGCATCGATCCGAACACGATCAGGCGGGAGTGGTCGGAGCGGATGCAGGAGGCCGACCGGCTGCGGGAGTTGCTCGCCGGCTCAAGCCCGGAACTGGCCCGCGACACGGCCCGGCTGTTGGAGGCGATGCGACGGATCGACTTGGGACGGGTTCTGGGGAATCCGGAGGAGGTGCGACGCCTCCGGGCCGATTTGATCGACGGCTTCCACCAGTTGCAGCTGGAGATCAGCCGGGCGCTGAAGGAGGCCAGCGAGGACTTTCTGCGTCCCGTCAATCAGGATGAGGTTCCCCCCGAGTTCCGGGAGCGGGTGGAGGACTACTACCGGCGGCTGGCCGCCAGAAAAGGGCAGTAAACCCCTCGCCCGTCTGTGATTGGGGAGACCTCCGCGCCTCGCAGGACTCGCGAAACGTTGTCGGAACGAGCGCAGCTCTTGGGGGCGGGATGCGCTAAAGAATTTGCCTGGTATAGGTTACTGGCCGGGGCGAACGATTCTGCCATGGGTTGCGGGGATGTAACCGGATGCGTCTCCAGCGACAGCCGAATCTCAGCCCAGGCCCAGTGTAATCGCTGAGAATCCGTGGCCTCGAATCTGACGGCTCGGCGCGGCCCGTCATTCCTTTCGGCTGACGGCCATCGGCTGTGTTCATGGAGTATAGTCTCTTCTGCGATGGCCTTGGTTCGATGGCTCGTCATTCACCGATGGAAAGAAGGGGTTCGCTCGGTAATCTTCCGGCGGAACCTGGTTGCCGGGATCCTGGGCGGAATCCTGGGCGCCTTTCTCGTCCTGAACCTTCTCTCGGTCGGCCTCCTGCTTGACCGCATGATCGGCGCTGCGGCTCCCGACAGGGATCCGCTGGAGGTCTGCAACGGCCTGATCCTCTATGTCCTCGCAGGCACTCTTCTGCTGCGTCTCTTCTTCCAGTCGACGGCCGACCAACTCGTGAGGCCCTATCTGCACCTGCCCGTGAACCGGAGCCGTCTGGTTCATTGGATACTCTTTCGTTCGCTCTTGACGTCGTTCAACATCCTGCCGTTGGCCCTCTTCGTCCCCTTCGCGGCGACGGTCATCGCGCCCGCCCATGGGATGGCGGCCGGCGTGGCCTGGACCACCTGGCTGTTCCTCTGGAACCTCTGCTGCGGGTACTTGGCATTCCTGGCCAGACGATCCCTGGTCGTCCATCCCAGCGTGTTCGTGATCGTCGCCGGTGGTGTGGTGGGTGTCTTGGGCGCCGACTGGTTGGATCTGCTCTCTCTGTCGGCCATATCGGGCGTCCTGTTCGATCTGCCCCTGTCGCAACCCGGGGCGCTCCCGGGCGTCCTGCTTGTCCTGGCGGTTCTTCATGGAACCGGGCACAGGTTTATTTCCGGCCACCTTCACCTGGAGGGAACCACGCCGAACGGTCCGACACGAAGCCGGTGGGAGTCGCTCCTGCCACGCGGGCGCGGCGAGCTCCTCGATCTGGCGGGTCTGGAGCTCAAACTTCTCAACCGGAATCGGCGGCCTCGATCCGCCCTGACCTTTGCTCTGGCGGTTCCACTGGTGGGCCTGATCGCCTATCCGACCGTCCTGTCGGATGAGGGCTACGAGCGGTGGCGTCTCGTTTCCGAAGTGTCGGTAGAGGCGAATCAGCCCGAAGGGCCCGAATCCTCGGTCATGGAAATGTTGCTTTCGCGCCGGTTGCGGGCCCACTTGAACCTGGTTTACCTGGGCGTTCTCTTCACCGGCACGTTCATGCTCATGTACGGCCAGTTCGTGGTCGCCTGGGACAGCAGCTATTTTGAGGGACTGATCGCGCGGCGTCTCGACTTCCTGCGGTACATCGAGGCCAAGTACCTGGTTCTCATCCTCTTCTCTTTTTTCGGCTATGTGGTCTGCCTGCCGTTCCTGGCTCTGGACCGCGATATCCTCTACATGAACAGCGTGATTTTTCTCTATAACTTGGGCGTCAACTGCCACTTCCTTCTTTTTCTGGGCACCTTTTCCCGGAAGAGGCTTGTCCTGGAGGAGGGAGCGATGACCAGTCAGGGGAGGGGCGCCGCACAATACGTCATCCTGCTGCCCACGATGTTGCTCCCTTTGCTCATCTTCCTTCCCTTCGGGGTTGCCGGCCAGTTCAATGCCGGGTACGCGGCCCTGGGGCTTCTGGGAGTGTTGGGAGTTGCGCTTCGGCGGCCAGTTCTGCGGGCCGTCGCCCGTCGCCTGGAACGAAAGAAACACCTCATAGTGGAAGCATTTAGAAAGGGATAGCGCGTCGTATGGAGTCCGGACCCTCCCCCATCATTGAAGTGAAATCATTGCGGAAGCGGTTCGGCAGCCTGACGGCGCTGGACCTTTCATCGCTGAAGGTGGCTCCCGGCGAGTCTCTCGGCCTGGTCGGAAACAACGGGGCCGGGAAGACGACTCTGTTCAGTCTCTTGCTCGACCTGATCCAACCGACCGAGGGTTGCGTGGTGTCGAAGGGTAAACCAATTCAAGGCAGCGAGCACTGGAAAGCCTATACGGGCGCCTACCTGGACGAGGGCTTCCTGATCGGCTTTCTGACTCCGGAGGAATACCTCGAGTTCGTGGCGGGCCTGCACCAAATGAAGGAAGGGGCCTACCGCGGGGCGCTCCAGCGCTTCGAGGAGTTCTTTCGAGGTGAGATTCTCGGCCAGGATAAGCTAATTCGCGACTTGTCGAAGGGGAACCAGAAGAAGGTGGGAATCGCCGCCGCTCTGCTCGCCGAACCCGAGGTGGTGATTCTGGATGAACCCTTCCCCAACCTGGACCCGACCAGCGTGAACCGGCTGAAGTCCCTCATCCAGTCGCTCCGGGCGGAGCGGGGCAGCACCTTCCTGATCTCCAGCCACAACCTCAATCATGTCACCGATTCGTGCGAGCGAATCGTGGTCCTTGACAAAGGGCGGCTGGCGGCGGATCTCCAGACCGACACCGAAACGCTGGGCGAACTGGAGGCCTACTTCATGTGATCGCCAAGACCGTTCCGCTTTCCGCCTCCCGACCCGCGCTTTCCGGGACGGGAGGCCCTGCGGGCTGGTACACACAGTCGGGTTCGGCGGCCAGAGGATTGCCTGTAAGGGCCCAGGCGCGAGCCCTGGATCCGCCGCAGATCCCGCGGAACTCGCAGTACCCACACTTCCCTTCCAGCCGTTTGGGGTCCCGCAACTTCCGCATCAGCGAGGTGTGGCGGTACAAACCGGCAAGCGGACGGCGGCGAATGTTCCCCACAGAGGACGCGAGAAATCCGCTGGGAAACACTTCGCCGGTGTGGGAGACGAAGACGAACCCCTTGCCGTCATTGACGTTCAGAGATGTGTATCGGAACCGCGGTCGACCGTTCGAGGCGGCGCGTTCCCGACGCATCTTCCGCACGACGAAGCGTCGATAATGAGGCGCCTCGGTGGTCTTGATTTCAAAAGAGACCTTCCGCCGCAGGTCCCAGAGCAACTCGAACACCTGCTCGTACTGCGAGGGCGATATCCGCTGATCCGCTTTTCCCCGGCCCACCGGGACCAGAAAGAAGACGCTCCAAAGAACGATATCTCGTTCCCCGACCAGTTCGGCCAACCCGGGCAGATCGTCCAGGTTGTGGCGGGACACCGTGGTGTTGATCTGGACGCTCAGTCCCGCCTCGCGCGCCGCGTCCATCACCCGCAACGTCCGCACGAAGGAACCGTCCACGCCGCGGAACGAATCGTGAACGGCTGGCGTCGAACCGTCGAGGCTGAAGGCAATTCGGTCGAGACCGGAGCACGCCAGCTCGCGAACGGCGGCCTCGGTCAACAGAGGGGTCACCGAGGGGGTCATGGCCATCCGAATGCCGAGGTCGACTCCGTAACGGATCAGATCGTGGATATCGTCCCGCTTCATCGGATCGCCACCGGAAAGAACGAGGACCCCCGGATCCAGGTCGCGCACCTGCCGAAGCAAGTCGCGGGCCTCGGAGGTCGTCAGTTCCATGGGATGGCGAGAGGGTTGGGCCTCCGCCCGACAGTGGAGGCACGCCAAGTCGCAGGCCTGCGTGGTTTCCCACACCGCGACCAGGGGCCGGCGGCTGAAGTCAAATCGCGGAAAGCCTTCGAATCGCGATCCGCTGTCGGCGACTGTCTCTCGGCCGGCTTCAGCGGGATCGGGATCAGCCATTGCGGTTTTCTCCTGAGACCCGGCCTCGCCGGGGCTGGTGCGGTCGGGGTGTCCCGCCGGCACAGCCGGCTCGGCCCGCGAGGTCAGTTACCGGGGGGAAGTTCGCCTTCACGCCCCAAAGCTCTGGGAAAAAGAACGTTGTTTTCTTTATGAATGTGTTGGTGGAGATCGGACTCCAGTTCCCTCAGGCCGTCGAGCATGGCTCGATAGCTGTTGCAGGCGTCCTCGGGAGGGGCATAGCCGTCGGTGAGGGACCGCAGCGTTGCCAGGCCTCGCGCCGCATCGTCGTGCTCCCGCTCCATGGCAAAGACGGGATTGCCGATGCTCCCGCAGTGAAACTGGGGCAGGACGGCCGAAGTCTCAAGTTGCCGGATCATGGGGAACAGGACCTGCTCCTCCTTTTGCATGTGGGAGGCGAGCTCAGCCTCGAGTGCGGAAAAAACCCGCTCAACCTCGACCAACTCCGGATGGCGTCCTCCATGGGCGGTGCGGACCTTGCTCGTGAGGAAGCGGAGACGAGGAAGCTCGGCGCGCAGATAGGTATGGTGCACCTGTTCGATATGGTCGATGAGTGCGGTCATCGACGCCTCCGCCCAGTTCCTCTCGGACCGAGACCCCCCCTCGGTGTCGGCGGATCGCAGTTGCGCGAGCACCTCGTCCATCGACAGGCCCTTCTCTTCGCAGGCCTGCGCCAGCGGCTTCTTGCCTCCACAGCAATAGTCGATGCCCAGGCGTTCGAAAATCCTGGAGCGACCCGGTTTCTCAGCGACCAGTTCTCCGACGGTTCTTTCAACGGTTGGTGCGTTCATACTCGACTTTCCTTTCGCGGGCTTGTTTGACTCCCGAGTATAGGCGATCTATAATTTGGATGTCAAGATCCAAATATCTTTTTATCGGAGGGCTCATGTTTTCCCTGACCGCCGAATACGCCCTGCGGGCGGTGGTGTTCCTCGCCAGTCGGCCGACCGCTTCGATGGTGACCCCCCAGATCGCGGAAGCCACGCATGTCCCGGCCGGCTACCTTTCCAAGGTGCTCCAGACGCTGGGACGGGCGGGTATCGTTCGCTCCCAGAGGGGACTGCACGGCGGCTTTACCCTGGCCCTGCCGGCGGAGAAACTGACCGTGTTGCGGGTCATCAACGCCGTCGATCCCCTGAAACGCATCGAACAGTGCCCCCTGGGACTCGAGGCCCACGGAAGCCGACTCTGCCCACTCCACCGGCGGCTTGACGAAGCCATTGCCCATGTGGAATCCGCCCTGCGGGACTTCACCATCCGGGATCTCCTCGTCGAACCGAACGAAAGCGTCGTTCTGGGCCTGGAGTCGGGCTGCCCGGGACCGACGGCGGGGGCGATCCGCCGCGGGTAGCTCTCCACGAAGGGGAACCAAGGACACTTGCCCACCAAGGGGCGCTCAGGGACACGAGGGCGTTCTCCCCCCGGAAAGGTCGGAAGTCGTCCTGGCGGATGACTTGTGGACGGTGTCTCCATCGAGCGCACGGGCACACTCCGAGCACCATTCCCCGAGTCCCCAGTGGTTCGTGTCCCCATACAACCCATGGCGCCTTCGCAGCCCTTCGCAAGCCCTTCGCGGATTGAATCCGCCCGGCCGGATGGGTATGCTGGCTGTGCCGCTACTGTTTCAGGCGGGGAAGGATGGAAAGACATGGGGTTCCGATTTCTTGCGATCGCCGTCGCCGCGGGGCTGCTTTGCCCGCTGGGCCTCGGCTGGCAGTCCGCCGACACGGAGATGACGCTGCAGACCTTCACCCGGTCGGCCGACTTCGACGGCGTCACCCTTTATTTTACGCACGTCAACAACGCCACGGTCATCTCCCTTTTCGAGGGTGGTGTCCAGTACTCGATGCGAGCCCGCGCCAACCAGTCGAGCGTGTTTCTCGTCCAGGGCAGACCCGACGGAGTTTCCGAACTGGATACCGACTTCGTGCTGGAACAGGAAGGCTGGACGGCGGAGGCGGACGTTCACAACATCCAGAATTTCGAGAAGGGTCCCCTGACCCCGGGCGATCAGGTCGACGGCCTCTTGATCTTCACCCGCCTTGTCGACCCCGCGAAGCCCTTCACCGTTCGAAACGGCGACTCGGCGGTCAACTTCACCTTCACCGGCGAAGCTCTGCGAATTCTCGAGGCGGCCCTCCCGAAACGGGTGGAATGACGGCCAAGGGCCCGATCGACTCGGGACCCCCGGCTGATCTCAGGGCGTCGGCGCGCGGCCTGACACGCCCGGGGCAACAGGGGCGCTCGGACACGCGGCCCTGCGGTCCTTCCGACCTTCCGGCGGTGTCGACCCTCCCGGCTAAAAGAACTTGTAGTTCCGCGGCGTCGGCACCTCAGGAAAGGGGAAATCGCCGAAATGATAGCGATCCGGGGTGAAGTCCCGCTGGGAGTTCAACGCCGCGTCCCACTCGATCGCGCGCGAGACGCCGAACGCACAGATCACACCG
>CAYRCA010000189.1:0-7901 GCA_964422565.1 uncultured Acidobacteriota bacterium
AAAGCGGCACCGGAAAGGAGCTGGTCGCTCGGGAGATTCACCGACTCAGCAAGCGGGGCGACGGGCCCTTCCTGGCCGTGAACTGCGCGAGCTTCGCGGCGGACCTCATCGAAAGCCAACTGTTCGGACACGCCCGAGGGAGCTTCACCGGCGCGGTCGAGAATCGGAGCGGCTTCTTCGAGGCCGCCAGCGGGGGAACCCTGTTTCTCGACGAAATCTCCTCGATGCCCCTCTCACTCCAGCCCAAGTTGCTCAGGGTCCTGCAGGACAAGAAGGTCATCCGGTTGGGCGAGACCGGGGAACGGACAGTCGATACCCGGATTGTGGCCGCCACCAACCAGGATCTGAGGCAACTCGCGGTGCGGGGCGACTTCAGGCTGGACCTCTATCACCGGCTGAACGTGCTCCAGGTCCATGTCCCACCCCTCAGGCTGCGGGCCTCCGACATTCCAGGGCTTTGCCGCCATTTCCTGGGTGAAATCCGCGAAGAGGACGGGGTCGACGCGGTCCTGAGCAACTCGGCCCTGGAAGCCCTCAGGCGATACGCTTTTCCGGGCAACGTCCGCGAACTCAGGAACCTCCTGGAGAATCTTGCCCACACCGCCGCTCACGGGATCATCACCCTCGCCGACGTCGAACGCCGACTGGAGGGAAATGGAGGAAAGAATGATCTCGAGACCGACCGGCGGATCCTCGCTATCGTGGACGACATGGTCGCCGGGCGGGCCGACTTCTGGAAGATGGTTCGAGACCCCTTCATGAAACGGGAACTGTCGCGGCGGGACGTGAGGCGGATTATCTCGATTGGACTCGAGGCCTGCGGCGGAAGCTACCGGCGGCTCACCGAATACTTCGGAATGAAACCGACGGACTACAAACGATTCCTCAATTTCCTGGCCAATCACCGGTGCAAGGTCGACTTTCGGGCGTACCGGGCCGGTAGGAGTGAGTGTCCATGAGCGGGGCGCCCCGGTTTGAGGAAACGGGAGGAAACCGGAATTCGGAATTCGGACAGGGGGATCCGGAGCGCCCGCGAGTTTGGTAGGAGCGAGTGGCCCTCAGCCACCCTCGTTCCGAGGTTCCGGGATTCCGAGGTCCCGAGGTTCGCTTTACTCCGCGTGTTCCCTATCTCCGCGCCCCTCGCTCCCACCACGAGGTCAGTCTTCCTCCTTCGCCAGGGATCTCACATAGGCGATTACGTCGACCACCTGCTGGTCATTCATCCCCCGGACCGCGACCATCTTCCCCGTCCCCTTGAGGATGATGTTCCTCAGTTCCTCGTCGCTCTTCTGCTGGACGTACTCCGAGTCCATCGCCTTGAACTCCACCTTGAGCATCCGGGCCATGGCCGGATTTCCCTTGCCGTCGGCGCCGTGGCACATCCGGCATTGCCGGGCAAACTCCGCCCTCCCCCGCTCCAGGTTCGGCTCCGCCATACTCAACAAAACCACCGGCGCCACCAGAAGAAACGCCGGAACCAGTGCGAAAATCACTTTCCTCATCATGGTCCTTTCACATCACAATAGAGGGACTTTCGAGTTGAAGAGTTCGAATTGCTCGATTGGAAACGGTGTAATCCGTGGTCTCGACACCGACCGCCGCGGCTCACGGCTCGGTGCGGCGCGTCCCCGTGATGGTTGTCGGCCACCGGCCGCACAGCGCCGATCGGTGGTTCGGGTTTCGGAGCCCGTCGCCCGAGCCGAGCCGACAAAGCGATTTGGGCAACACCCCTACGAAAACGGAATCCGCCATTTAACGCCGCACACCCGCCGGCTCGGGAACCGCGTCCTCCGCCGGAGCCGGGGCGCGGAAACCGCACTCGCGGTTCGGACAGAACCGCTCGGTCCCGTCCCTCTTGGTCGTCTTCTCCAGCAGAAAAGCGGACCCGCAGTCGGGGCAGGCTTCCGGCAGGGGCTTCTGCCAGGTCACGAACCTGCACTCCGGGTAACGCCCGCACCCATAGAAAACGCGTCCCCGTCGCGACTTCCGCTCCAACAACTCCCCCTCGCCGCACTCGGGGCAACCGACCCCGGTCCCCACCGGCTTGACGTAACGGCACTCCGGATAGTTCCGACAAGCCACAAACCGGCCGTACCGCCCCACCTTACTCACCAGTTCGGCACCGCAGGTCGGACAGGACTCCCCCACCGGCGCCTCGACCGGAGCCACCGTCCGGCCATCCACTTGCAGAAGCTTCCTCGTGTTCCGGCACGACGGAAAGCCCGAGCAGGACAGGAAGGGGCCGAAGCGGCCCTTCTTGAGGACCATCGGCTTGCCGCACTTGTCGCAGGCTTCACCGTTCAGGTCGCTTCCACCCCCCGACTCGCCCTCGGCGGCAAGCTCGCGGGAATTGCGACACCGGGGAAAGTCGCCGCAGGCGAGAAAACGGCCGAACTTGCCCCAGCGGATGACCATCGGACCGCCGCACTTCTCGCACACCTCCCCGCTGGGCGCCTCCTCCCGCCGCAGGTTCCGCATTTCCGTTCGCGCGGCGCCCAGCTTTTGCTTGAAGCCGGCGTAGAAGGCGTCGAGGGCGTCGGTCCAGCGGGCCTTGCCGTCCTCGATGTCGTCGAGATCCCGCTCGAGTTTGGCCGTGTAGTCGTAGTCGAAAATCTCGTCGAAGTGGTCGACCAGCAAATCGTTGACGATCTCGCCCAGTTCGGTCGGAACGAACCGCCCCTCCTCCTTGCTCACGTAGTCGCGGGTCAAAATGACGGACAGGATCTGCTGATAGGTCGAGGGCCGTCCGATGCCCTTCTCCTCCAAGGCCTTCACCAGGCTGGCCTCGTTGTATCGGGGCGGCGGCTGGGTAAATTTCTGCTCCCTGAGGATCTCCTCGACCCTCAGCTTTTCCCCGGCCTCGACGTCCGGCAACAGAAGTCCCTCCTCGCCACCTTCCTTCTCCTCCTCCTCTTCCGCCCGGTACACCTTCAAGAAACCGTCGAACCGCAGGATCGAACCGACCGCCTTGAACTCGGCCCGGCCTGCCTCGATCAGGATCTCCGTCTGGTCGAACAGAGCCGGCTCCATCTGGGAGGCCACGAAGCGGTTCCAGATCAGAGTGTAGAGCCGCAGCTCGTCCCGGCCCAGGAACGGCTTGATAGAGTCCGGCTCGCGGCCCACGGCGGTCGGCCGAATCGCCTCGTGCGCATCCTGGGCGCCCTTCTTCGATCGGTAACGCACGGGCTGCCCCGGCAGATAGTCGGGTCCAAACCGGCTCTGGATGTAACCGCGGACATCCTCCAGCGCGGCGTCGGAGACCCGAATCGAATCCGTCCGCATGTAGGTGATCAGCCCCACGGAGCCCTCGTCCCCCAGTTCGATCCCCTCGTACAACCGCTGGGCGACTGTCATCGCTTTCTTCACCGAGAAGCCCAGCCTGCGTACCGCCTCCTGCTGCAGCTTGCTGGTGATGAAGGGCGGAACCGGCCGGCGTTTGCGCTCCTTCTTGTCGATCCGCCGGACCACAAAGTCGGCGTCCTGGAGCTCCTCGAAGAGACGGTCCGACTCCTCCTGGTTGGAGATCTTGAACTTCTTGCCCTGGTGGCGGAAGGCCTTCGCCACGAAGGAGGGCGGCGCCTTTCCCGTCAACCGGGCGCGGAAATCCCAATACTCCTCGGGCCGAAACGCGCGGATTTCCCTCTCCCGGTCCACGATCAGCCGGGCTGCGACCGTCTGGACGCGTCCCGCCGACAACCCCTTGCGGACCTTCTGCCAGAGCAACGGGCTCACCTTGTAGCCCACTATCCGGTCCAAGATCCTACGCGCCTGCTGGGCTTCCACTTTGTTCGTATCGATTGCCGCAGGATGCTTGAAGGCCTCCAGAATCGCCGTCTTGGTGATCTCGTTGAAAAGCACGCGGAGAACCGGACGCTCCCCGCCGCCGTCCAGCACCTCGGCGAGATGGAAGCAGATGGCCTCGCCTTCCCTGTCCGGGTCGGCGGCCAGGTAAACGGAACCGGCCGAACGGGCCTCCTTCCTCAGGGACTGGACGATCCTCTCCTTGTCGGGGATCACCCGGTAGGTCGGCCGGAAACCGTCCTTGATGTCGACGCCGAGGGTTCGCGGGGGAAGATCCCGCACGTGCCCCGCCGACGCCCTGACGAAGTACTCCTTGCCCAAGTACTTTTCAATCGTCCTGGCCTTGGCCGGCGATTCCACGATGACCATCGACTTTTTCAAACCGTTTCCTCCGCGTTCCGCAATGAGCCCCTCAAGTCTATAGCACAAGACGCCGGAAGTTGGGTTCCGGTTGCGATCCGCCCCGTCATTCGACCGGCGCCCCCCCGCACTTTTGGAGCCTTCGCGCGTATCGCCGGCCGGGGAATCCCCTGATCCATCCTCCGGCCTCGAGCGCTACCAGCGCGGCGCTGAGATCGGTCACGTTCAATCCGGTCTGGCCTAGTAATCGGTCGAAATGCACGGTTTCGTCAGAGGAGAGTAGTTTCAGGACGCGCTTTTCCCGATCCGTAGCCTCGGCCAACCCTCCGGCCGGGAGGACCCGCGGGCGCTTCTCCAGTGTCGTCAACACATGGACCGGAAGACCCTCGAGGACGTCCTGGGCCGACAACACCGGCCGGGCGCCCTGCTTGATCAGATGGTTCGGTCCATAGCTGCCGGGATTCGTGATGTTTCCTGGAACCGCCCAGAGTTCCCGGTTCTGCTCCAACGTGAGCCGGGCCGTGATCAGGGAGCCGGAGAACTCCGACGCCTCGGGGATCACGGTTCCCCAGGCGAGTCCGCTGATGATCCGATTCCGGATGGGGAAATTCTGCGGCGCCGGATAGGTGCCCAGGGGAAACTCGGAAATAACGCACCCCTGCCTCAGAATTCGGTCGTAAAGCCTTCGGCTGCCCCGGGGATACACAAAGTCGACGCCGGTTCCGAGAACGGCGATCGTCTCCCCTCCGGCGGAAAGCGCGCCCTGGTGAGCCTTCGAATCGATGCCCAGCGCCATTCCGCTGACGATCGCCAGACCCTGCGCCGCGAGTTCCCGGGTCAGAGTGTAGGCGATCTCGGATCCATAGACCGAGCAACGGCGCGATCCCACGACGGCCACAGAGGGCAACGAAAGAGTCGCCGGCTCACCAAGCGTGTACAGGACCAGGGGAGGATCGAAGACCTCCCGCAGCAGGCCGGGATACCCCTCCTCCCCGATGGTCAGGATCCGAACCCCCTTCCGCTCCGCCTCGACGGCCGCCGTCTCGGCGTCCCTCCTGGCCCACCCGCCCAGAATGTAGTACTGGATCTCCGTCGAAAGTCCCAGCGCCCGCAACTGAACCCGTCCGGCGCGAAAAAGCTCCGCCGGAGCCGCCACTCTCTCCAGCAGACGGTGGATCCGGACGCAGCCAAGGCCCGGAATCAGCGTCAGAGCAAGCAGATCGAGACTCTCCTCCCTCATCTACCCAACATTAACGCGCCGGGAGTGAAATCTGCGAAGTGGGGGCGCCGGGGAGGAGGAAATAGGAGCGAGTGGCCATGAACGGGGGCGCACCCGATTGCATGAAACGGGCGGACGGCAGTACGCAGGCGGCAGGTAGCACATGGCAGTGGGCGGAAACCGGAGGGCGTGCCCAACTCCTCACGCCTCGGGCGGCGCCGCCTACTACCCGCTCACTACCGGTGTCATCCCGTCGGCCCTCACTCTTCGCTCCTAAGCGGGCGCAACGGCGGTTTCGCCGGCAAAACGAAGCGGCCGAACCCGGTCGATCAGACGATGCTTGACAGCCAGATCGTAGAACCGCTCCAGCCCCTCCAGGTTCCCGGCGCCCAGCGAGAAGTCCAGGTTGGTCGTCAGATAGCTTCGAATCTCGCCGGCCGAAACAGGCAACCGGGAGGCGTACCACTCGGCGATCAATGGAATGGCCGCCAGCCCCTCCCGCTTCGATTTCACGAAAACGTCGAGCCCGTCGTCCGGGACGACCGCCTCCCGCACCGCCCAGAAGGCGAAAACGAAGGGCAGTCCGGTGAAACGATTCCACTCGTGGGCGAGGTCGTAGACGTAAAGGCCCTGTCTGGAAAGGCGCAAGGCGGCATTGCCAATCAGCAGGGCGGCGCCATGCTCGGAAAGCATCTCACCCGGATTCGGAGGAGACTCGATGAAGGGCACCGATCGAACGCCGTAAAACTCGCTCATCAGAATCCTCAGCAGCGCTGTCGAGGACCGGCTGGAGGTATCCACCGCCACCCGCGACACGGACCGGATCGGGACTCGGCTGACGAAAAGGACGCTGCGCGCCTCCCTGCGGGCCGCGATCGAGATGCCGGGGATAACCCGAAGTCCGGGGATGCGCTGGTACTCCACCGCCGGGATCAAACCCACGTCCGCCTCGCCGGCGGCCAGTCGGCGGGCACACTCCGAAGGCACGTCCCTGAGGATTTCGTGCCTCCCCTTCAAAGAGCCGTGCAGCAACCCCCAGCCCAGGGGGACGGCGTTGAGGAACTCGATGAAGGATATCCGCAGGCGGCATCTCACAGGCCACAGACTAGCAGAAAATCTGGAGGGTTAGGAGGAGCGAGGAGTGAGTGACCATGAGCGGGGAGCAAAACAGGTGTCTGGGACCGCTCGGCACCTCGGCACCCCGTCCGGTTTCGTCCCCTCGGGTGCGCCCCACTCATGGACACTCGCTCCTCATTCCTCCCGACCCCTCCTTCTCCCAGCGCCCCTTTCGCCGTAGAATGCCGCCGTGATGGTTGAGCTTGGCCTGGACCGGCTGCTGGACGACCGGTTGAACCTCTTGCGGGGCAGGCGTGTGGGGCTGCTGGCCCATCCCGCTTCGGTCGACCGGCGACTCCGCCACGCCACATCCCTCCTCTGGCGGCATCCCGACGTCGACCTGCGGGCGGTGTTCGGCCCCCAGCACGGCGCCCGAGGCGAGACCCAGGACAACATGATCGAGTGGGAAGACTATCGGGACCCCCGAACGGGCCTCCCCGTCTTTTCGCTTTAC
The DNA here is from genome assembly GCA_964422565.1 of uncultured Acidobacteriota bacterium. Classification (GTDB taxonomy): domain Bacteria; phylum Acidobacteriota; class UBA6911; order RPQK01; family JAPXNP01; genus CAYRCA01. Next base: position 6,951 of record CAYRCA010000189.1, read on the forward strand.
GGAACAGCCCGGAAGCCGACACCCGAAATGCTCGCGGAGATCGACGTGCTGGTCGTCGACCTTCAGGACGTGGGGGCTCGCTACTACACTTTCATCTACACCCTGGCTTTGGCCATGGAGGCCTGTCGGGACTCGGGCCGCGAGGTCGTGGTGCTGGACCGGCCCAATCCCATCGGCGGCACCGCCCTGGAGGGACCGGTGCTGAACCCGGCTTTCGCGTCCTTCGTGGGAATGTACCCCCTGCCGATTCGACACGGCATGACCGTCGGAGAGCTGGCGGGCTTCTTCAACCGGGAAATGGGCATTGGGTGCGACCTCACCGTCGTCGAGATGCGCGGCTGGCGCCGGGAGATGTACTACGATCGGACGGGACAGCAATGGGTCCCGCCCTCCCCCAACATTCCCCGCCTCGAGACCGCGATCGTATATCCCGGCCTATGCCTTCTCGAGGGAACCAACTTGTCGGAGGGCCGGGGGACGACGCACCCCTTCGAGATGAGTGGGGCACCCTGGGTGGATCCCGACCAGATAGTGGAACAACTGGAGACGTTGGACCTTCCCGGGGTTCGGTTCCGACCGACTCACTTCCAGCCGACGTATCACAAATGGACCGGGATCCTCGTGGGTGGCGTCCACCTCCATGTGGAGGACCGGACGGCGTTCCGTCCCTTTCTGACCGGCGTGGCCCTGGTGGCGGCCTATCGCAGTCCGGGGGGGCGGGAGTTCGAGTGGAAGGCTCCTCCCTACGAGTACGAATACACGCTCCTCCCCTTCGACATCCTGTGCGGCACCGACCGGATCCGCGTGGATATCGTGGAGGGTCGAGACCTCCGCGAAATGGAGGCGGACTGGACCGAACCTCTGGCACTGTTCGCCAGGAGGAGGAAGGAGTATCTTTTGTATGATTAGTGGCTGGTGGTTAGTGACTGGTGTTCGGCGACCGGCGCAGAG
>CAYRCA010000190.1:0-7856 GCA_964422565.1 uncultured Acidobacteriota bacterium
GCCCACGATTTCGATATCTTTGTCCTGGGCCAACAGCGCCCTGAGACCGGCCCGATCCAGCAGATCACCATGCCGTGGATCCGGGCGGACTTCGTCCAGCAGAGGATCATACGGTCGGAATCCACGGACTTCGACTCTCCAAGCATTTCTCGATCCATTCGAACACGCGATCCTTGCGTGGACGAACACGGATTGATTGACTTTTTTCTCTATTGACTTTAGGTGAACAAATGGTGAAAATAAAAAATCATGATCCGCTCCGTTCAGGCTCTGGAAGGGACGCCTTTTCGACCGGCGGCGGGAAGCCGACCCGCGATCGATCCCCGGAAGTTTTCCGCGCACCGGCGGTCGGCCGTGGATTACCTCCCCACCGGCGTGCCCGAGTTGGATCGGCGACTGGGTGGGGGACTTCCCCGGGGCAGATTGGTGGAAATCACGGGAGACCGGTCGAGCGGAAAGACGAGCCTGTTGCTCTCCATCCTGGCCCAGGCCACGGGGCGGGAGGAGTGGGTCGCCTATGTGGACGCCTTCGACTCCCTGGCGCCCGAATGCGCTTTGAAAGCCGGAGCGAATCTCGACCGGTTGCTCTGGATTCGATGCGGCAAAGGAACCGGAGACGCCGTCGAGGGAGCCCTCAAGGCCGCGGACATTCTCGTCCAGGGGGGCGGATTCGGGGTGATCGCCTTGGACCTCGATCCCTTTTCCGCCGGCGGGCCGCGGCGGATTCCCCTTCCCGCCTGGTTTCGTTTGCAGCGGGCTTTGAAGGGGACGACCACGATCCTGCTGGCGCTTTCCCGCCATCGGGCCGCGGGCGGCGCGGCGTCCCCGGTCTTGTTCCTCGAACGGCGGCGAAGCTGCTGGGATTCCCGCGGTTCCCGCGCGTCAAAACCCAACTATCGGGTGGAACCTTCGGATTTTCCGACGGCGGTCACCGATCCGAGCCGACTTGAAATCCGGCTTCGCGGACTGGAGAGCGGCGCCCGCCTTCTGAGGGGAGAGGCGTATGGCGTCATCTCGGTATTTTGCCGTTTTTAGCACCGCTCCCCAACGGCTTTATAAGGCGGCGGACATGTTGGCGCCCCACTCGGAGGTCTATCCGCCCGACGGTTTGATCCTGCGGGTACCGGTCCGCTACGAGCAGGACACCCTGAACCGTCTGACCCATGTGGCCGACAGAGACGCGCGGATCGGCGGTGCCTCGACGCGCACCACAGCCATCCTGGCGGCCAGGGCGCGCCCGGGGACGATCGTGCCCTTTGGCGGGGAGGCGAAGTTTCTGGGGCCTCTGCCGGTCGGAATCCTGAAAAACCTCCGCGATGTGGACGACTCTCTTCTGGAAACCGTCGACGGCTGGGGCGTTCAGACGCTCGGCGAACTGGCGGCGCTGCCCGAAAAGGCCCTGGCGGCCCGGCTGGGGAAAGGGGGACCCCTCCTGCGGCGGCTGGCCCGGGGAGAGGATCCCTATTGCCTGTCGGCCCTGCGGCCGGATCCCGAGTTCCGGGAAAGTCGGGATCTGGAGTGGACCATCGAGCTGTTGGAACCCCTCGTCTTCCTTCTGGGAGGTATGCTGACGACACTCTGCTCGCGGCTCAGGGAGTACGGACTGGCCGTGGAATCGCTGGATATCGTCCTGGAATTGACCGACCGGTCGTTCTTCGAGCGCACCGTCAAACCGGCCTTGCCTATGGAAGATCCCAAAACGATTCTTTCGCTGGTTCGCCTCGATCTGCGGGCCCATCCTCCGTCGGCGGGGGTCCGCGGAATCACCCTGTGCGCCCACCCGTGCCCACCGCGGCGCTTCCAGCACTCCCTGCTTCAACCGGCCGCCCCGCATCCGGAAAAGCTGGCCCGGACACTGACTCGTCTCCAGGCACTGATGGGGGAGCAAAACGTCGGCGTCCCCCGACTGCTGGACACCCACCGTACCGACGCCTTTCGGCTGGAACCTCCCCGGCTGGACGACAAGACGGGGACACGCGGCGCACTCCCCTCTGCGAATCCCGAAGGACCGTCCCTGTCGTTACGGAGGCTTCGTCCACCCCAACCTACGGAACTGCGCAACGAACGCATCGTTTCCTGCGCGGGTCCCTGGAGATCGTCCGGAGACTGGTGGGCCGGCGGAGAGCGGAGCGACGCCTGGTCCCGGGACGAGTGGGACGTGGAGTATACCGACGGTGGAATTTACCGGGTGTACTGGGATCATCGGCTCAAGCAGTGGTTTGTGGAGGGAGTGTATGACTGAGGAGGGGCTGGGGGCTGGGGCCGGAAAGTACCGCCGGCGCCCCAACCCCCAATCCCCAGCCCCTAGAACCCAATGTCTTACATCGAACTTCACGCCTGTAGTTCCTTCAGCTTTCTGGAGGGCGCTTCGAATCCCGAGGATCTGGCCCGCGAAGCCGCGCGGCTGGGGTATTCCGCCCTGGCTCTGCTGGACCGGGACGGCGTCTACGGCGCGCCGCGGTTCTATCGAGCCTGCCGGGAGGCGGGAGTCCGGCCTCTCGTGGGCGCGGAAATCAGCCTGCCCGAAGGCCGGTTGGCTCTTCTGGTCGAGTCCCGAATCGGATACCGGAACCTTTGCCGCCTGATCACCAACGTCAAGCTGCGATCGGAGAAGGGTGAAGGGGCCGCCACCCTCGACGAGATGGCTCCCCTCGCCGACGGACTGATCTGTCTGACGGGAGGCGAGCACAGTCCGCTGAACCAACTGCTGCGCCGGGATTTCTCCCAAGCTCGGGCTTACTTGTCCCGTCTCGGGGAGATCTGGAGGGGCGGCCGTCTGTTCGTGGAGATTCAGCGTCACTTCAACCGGGAGCGGGAGGAACTCAACCAGGGGTTGCTGGAGTTGGCCGCCGCGGCCCGGTTGCCGGTGGCGGCGACCAACGGGGTCCGTTACGCCCGGCCGGAGGGGCGCCCCCTGCACGATGTGTTGACCTGCATCCGACACAAGACCGACCTGGATCGGGCGGGGCGCCTGCTCAACCGCAACGCCGAACGGCACCTGAAGCCGCCCGAGCGGATGGCCCGAATCTTTGCCGACCTGCCCGAGGCGATTCGCAATGTGGAGGAATTGGGCGAGCGGCTCGATTTCACCCTGCGCGATCTGGGGTACCGTTTTCCCGACTACCCCGTTCCGCCGGGAGAGACGATGAACGCGTACCTGCGCCGGGTGACCGACGCCGGCGCCCGGGAACGCTATCGCCCCTACCACGAACGGGCGCGGCGCCAGATCGAGCGCGAGCTGGCCTTGATCGAGAGGCTGGAACTGGCCGGCTACTTCCTCATCGTCTGGGATATCGTCCAGTTCTGCCGCCGCAACGATATTCTGGCTCAAGGACGGGGATCCGCGGCCAACAGCGCCGTCTGTTACAGCCTCGGCATCACGGCGGTCGACCCCGTGGGGATGGAGCTGCTTTTCGAGCGATTCCTGTCGGAGGAGCGGGGGGAGTGGCCCGACATCGACCTGGATCTGCCCAGCGGCGACGAGCGGGAGCGGGTGATCCAGTATGTGTACGACCGTTACGGGCGCCGCGGCGCGGCCATGACCGCCAACGTGATCACCTACCGGGCGCGCAGCGCCGCCCGCGAGGTGGGGAAGGCCTTCGGATTTCCCCCGGAAGTACTGGATCGTCTCTCCAGGCTCGTGGGGACCTGGGGCGGCTCCGCGCTCGAGGAGCCCGATTCGTTGAAGGCGCGCCTTCGGGAAGCCGGACTGGATCCGGACAACCGTCGGGTGGGACGCTTTGCGCGCCTCTGGCGGGAAATCCAGGATCTGCCTCGTCACCTGGGCCAGCACACCGGCGGGATGGTGATCTGTAGGGGGCGGCTCGACGCGGTCGTGCCTTTGGAGAACGCGCGGATGGCGGGCCGTACCGTGGTCCAGTGGGACAAGGACGATTGCGCCGACCTGGGAATCATCAAGGTCGACCTCCTGGGGCTGGGCATGATGGCCGCGATCCGTGAATCGATGGAGTGGATTCGCGCCGGGGGCGCGGAGATCGACCTGGCCCGCCTTCCCCCCGACGATCCCAAGGTCTACGCCATGCTGCGGGAAGCCGACACCATCGGCGTCTTCCAGGTCGAGAGCCGGGCCCAGATGGCCACCCTGCCCCGATTGAAGCCTCGATGCTTCTACGACCTGGTCGTCGAAGTCGCCATCATCCGGCCCGGACCCATCGTGGGAGACATGGTGCATCCCTACCTGCGGCGCCGGGCGGGGCTGGAGCCGGTCACCTATCCCCACCCCTCGCTGGAGCCAATTCTAAAACGCACCCTGGGGGTGCCGATCTTCCAGGAGCAGCTGCTGAGAATCGCCATGACGGCGGGGGGATTCACCGGGGGCGAGGCCGAAGAACTGAGGCGGGCCCTGGGATTCAAACGCCCCGACGACGCCATGCGAAAGGTGGAGGACAAGCTGCGGCGGGGTCTGGAGAAGAACGGAATCACCGGGGAAACCGCCGGGACCATCGTCAAGTACATCACCTCCTTCGCTCTTTACGGATTCCCCGAATCCCACGCCGCCAGTTTCGCCCTTCTGGCCTACGCCAGCGCCTACTTCAAGGCCCACTTTCCGGCGGCCTTCTACACGGCCCTGTTGAATAACCAGCCCATGGGCTTCTACCATCCCGCCACCCTGATCAAGGACGCCCAGCGTCACGGCGTGCGGGTCCGCCCGATCGACGTACAGGCGTCGGATTGGCGCTGCCGGATCGAGGAGGACGCCTCGCTTCGACTGGGGCTTCGGTACGTCCGGAGCCTGAGGCGGGAGTTGGGGGAACGGATCGAGTCCGAGCGCCGGGAAAGACCCTTCGCCTCGCTGGAGGATCTTCAGCTCCGGGTTCGGCTGAACCGAAGCGAGATCACGATCCTGGCGCGAATCGGCGCCCTGAGCTCCTTCGGACTGCGACGCCGCCAGGCCCTGTGGCAGGTGGAAAAGGCCTGCCGGTTCGCCGGTCCGCTTCTGGATTCCCTCCCCTCGGAATCCGAGGACTCCCCTCTGCGGGACATGACCCTCCCGGAGCGGTTGGCCGAAGACTACGGAGGAACCGGCCTGAGCGTCGGCCCCCACCCCATGACTCTGATACGGAAGGAATTGTCCGAGACAGGCGTCGTTTCGGCTCGGCGGCTGCGAGGGGCGGTGGACGGCCGGCGGGTACGGGTGGCGGGCTGCGTCATCGTCCGCCAGCGCCCCATGACGGCCAAGGGATTCCTCTTCCTGAGCCTCGAGGATGAAACCGGAATCGCCAATATCATCGTGCGTCCGCAGGTCTTCGAGAAGAATCGGCTGCTGCTGATGAGCCGCCCCTTTCTGGTCGTCCGGGGAGTGCTGCAGAACCAGGACGGCGTGGTCTCGGTACGGGCCGAGCGGATCGAGGCGCTGGAGGGGTTCCAAGTGGCGGCGCGGTCGCACGACTTCCACTGAGCGGGGAGGCGCCGGGGCATAAGCCGCTGAACGAAGGGACGCAATGGACCGAATGGACGAGATGGACGGGTTACACTGGAGGGCAGCCGAGCGAGGGCGATCGTATGAACTTGGAACAACTCCACGAACTGGCGAGACTGTACCGCGTTGAAACCTCCTACTACGATGGGCTTGGGATCCTCCGCCACCCCCCGCGGGACGCGATCCTCCGGATCCTGGAGGCGCTGGGCGCGCCCGTCTCCGCCGTCGGCGACCTGAAAGAGGCCCTTCGTCTCCGCCGCCGCGCCGAAGTCGCACGCCCGATGGAGCCCGTCGCCGTGAAATGGGGACAGTCCCCGCTCGAACTCGTCCTGACCCTGCCGTCCCCGTGGCCCGAAGGACGCCTGCGCGTCGAGGTCTCGCTCGAGGAGGGCGGGACGCGATCCTACGATTTCATCCCCTCCGAGCTGGAGGAAGCCGGGTGGCACGAAGTCGAGGGCAGATGGTACGAAGGGCGCCGGCTTCGGATCGGCGACGATCTGCCCCATGGATACCACGCGCTTCGCTTGGAGGGCGGCGGCGGCGGAGACGCCCTGGTCATTGCCGCTCCAGGACGGGCATTTGCGAGGCGGAGCAAGCGGAGTTGGGGGCTGTTCTCCCCCCTGTACGCTCTGCGGGACCGGCGCAGCTGGGGGGCGGGCGACCTTTCCGATCTAAGGCGCTTCATCGACTGGACCGGCGGGTTGGGAGGCAACCTCGTGGGCACGCTGCCGTTGTTCGCCGCCTTCCTGGACGAACCCTGTTCCCCAAGTCCGTACATGCCCGTCAGCCGCCTCTTCTGGAACGAGTTCTACCTGGATCCCTCGAGGGCGCCCGGCTGGGCGGAATGCCGGGAGGCCAGAAGACTCGTCGCCTCCCCCGCTTTCCAACGGAACCTGAAGGTGCAGCGCTCGCTGGAAATGGTGGACTACCGTTCCGAGATGCGGCTCAAGCGTCGCGTTCTCGAGTATCTGAGGGACCACGTCTTCGCCTCCCCCGCATTGGTGAAGGCCCTCGAGGCGTTCGAGCGTGAGCGGCCCGAGGTTTTGACCTACGCCCGCTTCCGGGCGCTGGCGGAACGGAGCCCGGTGGGATGGAGGTCCTGGCCCGAGCGGCTCGTTGCGGATGACCCGCGCGAGGAGGATCTCGATCCCCGGAGCGTGAACTACCACCGGTTCGTCCAGTGGGCGACTCAGGGCCAGGTGGACGATCTCCTGGCTTTCGCCCGCGCCAAGGAGGTCGGGCTGTATTTGGACCTTCCGCTCGGCGTCCACCCCGACGGATTCGACGTCTGGCGCCACAGGGAAAGCTTCGCCTCCGGTGTCTCCGGGGGGTCTCCCCCGGACGGATTTTTCACCGGGGGGCAGGACTGGGGTTTCCCGCCGCTTCATCCGGAGAGGGAAAGAACGCGGGGATATCCCTATCTGCGGGCGACTCTCCGGCATCTCATGCGCCACTGCGACCTGGTTCGTATCGATCACGCCATGAGCTTGCAGCGGCTCTTCTGGATCCCGTACGGGGCCCCCGCCACCGACGGTGTCTATGTCTACTATCCGACCCAGGAGTTGTTTGCCCTCGTGGCGCTGGAATCGCACCGGCAACAATGTGTCGTGGTCGGCGAGGACCTGGGGACGGTGACTCCCGAGGTGCGGGAATCGATGGACGAGCGCGGAATCTACCGAATGTACGTGGGGCAGTTCGAGTTCTCCCTGGACGGCCCCGACCCGCTCCACCCCGTTCCGCGCCGGGTGGTCGCCGGCCTCAACACCCACGACACACCCACGGCCGCCGGATTCTGGCATGGCGACGACGTGGATCTGCGGGTCGAACTCGGTCTTCTCGACCCGGAACAGGCCGAACGCGAGCGGGACGGGCGACGCACGGTGATCGACGCGCTTCTCCGCCACTTCGGCGAAGACGGGGATCCGGAGGACGCTCGCGCGCGATTCGCCGCGCTGCGCAAGTGGTTGGGCTTTCTGGCGGAGAGCGAGGCGGAGTACGTTCTGGTGAGCCTCGAAGACCTGTTGGGCGAGCGCAGGCCTCAGAATATCCCCGGCACCCCCGATGAACCACCGAACTGGAGAAGAAAGACGGCGCGTTCTTTCGACGATTACAGCCGCGATCCCCATCTGTTGGAGGTCCTTAGCGAGTTGCACCGGAAACGCCGAGGAACCAGTGGCCAGCCGTCAGCGGGCAACGGGCAGCGGTCAGAGGGCGGCGGGCGGGAATGAGCGGCCAGCGGTCAGCAGCCGGCAGGCAGCGGGCAAGCGTCAGAGGCGACAAGCGATCACGGGCAACCCCTCGGCGATTGGAACTCGGAACTCCGAACTGTGAACCCCTGAGCCGCTGAATCCCTGAACTCCGCCCCCCGCAGCCGCAATTCGAACCCCCCGTCGACATACGGTAAAGTAGCAGCCAT
>CAYRCA010000191.1:0-1688 GCA_964422565.1 uncultured Acidobacteriota bacterium
ACCTATACGCTGGAGGCCGGATACGGATCGAAAATCGTGGTCACCGGTGGCGGCTTTCTGCTGAACAACGAGATGGGGGATTTCAACGCCCGTCCGGGCCTCACCACGGAATCCGGGCTCGTCGGCACCGACGCGAACCTGGCCCTGCCCGGAAAACGGATGCTCTCCAGCATGTCCCCCACCATCCTCGTTCGGGACGGCCGGCTGTTCGCGGTCCTCGGCTCCCCCGGGGGACGGACGATCATCAACACCGTGACCCAGATGGTGCTGAATCTGGTCGATCACGGCATGGACCTGCGCGCGGCCGTTGAGGCGCCCCGCGCCCACCATCAGTGGCTTCCGGACCGAATGAACGTGGAGGACGGGGGAATCGATTCGGAGACCCTCGCGGCTCTGGAGTCCATGGGTCACACCGTGAGGATTGGAGGTCGACAGGGAGCCGTCCACGCCATCGCTTTCGATCCGGTCACCGGAGGCCTGATCGGGGCGGCCGATTCCAGGGCCCCCGATGGCGGCAGCGCGGGTTATCTGTCGGCGGCCAGGGGTCAGCGGGCACCCGCCAGCGGCCAGCGGGCAACTGTCAGCAGACAGCAATCAGCGGGCGGAGGCCAGGCGACCGGTAAGGGCACCTTGGAGAAACAACCGACGGGGCGGGGAGCCCGCGGTAGACCCCACGCAATCCTTGGTCGAGAAGCGTTCCTCGGCACCTCCGGCGGCACTCTGCCCCCCGGCCTTTGTCGCCGGCTTCTAATCTAAACTACCGACCGCTGAGCTATTGCCCTTTGCCTGCCGGCCGCTGGCGGCTGCCCGCTGACTGTTGCCCGCTGACCGCTGGTCGGTTCACTCGTGACGAAGGGCTTCGACCGGATCGAGGCGGGCGGCTCGGACGGCCGGAAGCATGCCGGCGATCATCCCTACGGAAAGAAGGACTGCGACGGATACGACCACAGCCCCGGCCGAGATCTGGAAGTGAATTCTGCCGTAGTGCTGAGCGAGTTCCTCTCCCAGCATCACTCCTACGAAGGGGAGGGAACCGACCGCTTCGGCGATGACGACTCCGAGGGCCATACCCAGAACCCCGCCGATGAGCACGAGAAGCAAGGATTCCCACAGAAACTGACCGAGGACGGTCCGTCGTTTCGCGCCGAGCGCCTTGAGCACACCGATCTCGCGCGTGCGTTCCAGCACCGAGGCAAACATGATGTTGGCCAGTCCCACGGCGCCAATGCCCAGGGTGACGATTCCAATGAAGATGAGGAGGGCGTTGAGCGCGACGCTCAGCCCGTCGACGATGCTGGTCAATTGACCGAACGCGAGAATGAAGACCGCCTTCTCGTCGGTAGGAAGAAAGCGATGACGTCCCGCGAGGAGGGTTCGGACCTGACGAATCGCCTGGTCCCTGATCTGCGGCGTCACCGGAGCCCATACTATCAGGTCCGGGTAGCGGATCGGTCTGAAAATCCGCATAGTCTCGTAGGGGATAAACAGGCATTCGTTGTCGGGACGGTTGTAGTTGGCGATCTGGACTTTGGTCTCGAGCACTCCAATCACGGTGAAACGGATCCCCCGCAACTCGATCTCCTCCCCCATGACCGGGCGGGCTCCAAACAGTTCCCGGGCTACGGTGGCCCCCACGACGGCGACCCGGCGAGCGTACCGGTCGTCGTCGGCATTGAGCCAGCGTCCCT